>NZ_ATLN01000050.1:0-32110 GCF_000416195.1 Pseudomonas sp. CFII68 | reverse complement strand
GCCTCTTCGCGAGCAAGCTCGCTCCCACAGTGGTTTTGTGTTGGACATAAATTTTTTGTTCACTGGAGATTGAATGTGGGAGCGAGCTTGCTCGCGATAGCGATGGCTCAGCCACATAGATGCCGGCATGTGCCCGCTCTTGCTCTTGCTTTGGATCTTGATCTGAACGCCCCGTTAAACCACGCTGACCGAACGCAGGCATTGCGCAGTGGGCATCCCGGCATGGATGCCGGGATAGCCGCGCTGGGCCATGGATGGCCCTTCGCGGCGGCCCACGGAGCAATGCCGGAGTGAGGGCACACCGAGCCTAGGCGAGGTGCCGAGTGGTGGGGCAAAGCGCTTTTGGTTACTTTTGGCGCTCTTCCAAAAGTGACCCGCTGTAAGAGCGGAACCATAAGCAGCCGTTACCTAAATAACGGATATACACGGGGCCCTCAAGTTTCTATGGAATTCACGAGACCTACAACAGCCTGCAGAAAAAACCCAAAAATCATCGACTCTTTGAAATCACCCCCCCCATATACTGATTCAAATCGCGAAAATCCTTAACACTCCAAGAATACGGCGATAGCTTCACACCATTCTCTCGCAAGGTCCTCGGAATCAAATCCCCATTGGGTCGAAGTATGATCGACGACACAATGACACCCGGATAATCACTCAGTCGTTTCTTGAAAGCGGCAGTTGTAAGGTCAGGCGTAGGAGGATTGCTTTTATGAGCCAACGGCCCCGTCCCCTTGATATCTGCTCCGTGACACATGGCACATCTCTGTAAATAGAGATTTTTCCCATTGGCACTATCCGCAACGGATAGTGATGTTTGAATGAGCGATAAAAACCCGAGCGAAGCGATGACTAATATTTTCATTATGCTTTCGGTACATGCCAATTTTTATGGGCGCAACGCCCTGTGGGAGCGAACTCATTCCCACAGGTTTTAGATGCCGGGATTGTTGTCCGCTCGCACAATCTGACTAGAACAGATAACCCATGTAGATCGCCGCGCCACCACCAGCCTGCAGGCCAGCGTTCACCCCGGCCATGACCACCGCGCCCTTGGCCGAGCGTGCCAGTTGCCGGTTGACCGTGGTCGAAGCGATGAGCGAGGTGGCCGGGTTGGAGCTCAGGACCACCGACAACGCCAGCAACTTGGGATCGAGCCCGAACAGCAGCGCCGTGGCCGAACCGCCGATCCCCAGGCCCACGCCCACTTCGGTATACATGCAAGGGCCGGTGATGTCGTCACTGGTCAGGTCGCGATCGACCAGGGCGTCGCTGACAAACACCTTGCCGGTGCTGGGAAACGCCTCTGCCGCACCGGCCGCACTGACGCCCTTGCCCTTGATCTGGATATTGATCTTGCCGAAGCGCGGCAGCCTGGCGCCAAATCCGACACCCACGCCGACCCCGCCATAGCGGTAGCTGACGTCTTCGCCCTGGGGCGAGCGCAGGATAATCGAGCCACCACTGCCCGCCACCATGACCACGGTCAAGCCACCACCGCTAGCGGTCTGGTACTGCCAGCGGCTTTCATTAACCGGAAGTGGGATGTTGTAGCTCATACGTTCAAAGTCCTTTATGTGAATGAACCGCATCGCGACCGCGTTGGCGGATGGCTTTCAGCAGGCCGACCAGGGTGAACACCAGGCCGATAAAACCCAGGACCCCGGAAGTGCCCCACAGTGCCGCCGGGGCATCGACGATGGCGCTGGCCGTCGGCTGCTCGGGCAGGTAATGCACCCGCACCGGCTGGTCCTTCTGATAACCGAAGATAAAACCGCCCTGGGGGTAGGAGATTTTTTCACCGCTGACAGTGGTGAAGGCGATCTCAGGATGCGAACCACCGGCATTCAAGTGGCTGACGATGCCATCGGCGGTCTGTGCCCGGGCGAGGAAGTCGCGACGGTCGAGGGTAAGATTGACGGCAATGCCCAGCAAGCCAATGCCAATCAGCGCAAAAAGCAGGCCTAGCAGTATCGTCCCGATGCGTGACGGGGTGTCGTTAGCCATAGCTTGTCCCGGTATTCATCCATGAAAGAAGGCGGCGAGGATAACAAAAAGCCTGCTATGTCGTAATGCTGTTCATTCGAGGTTTGTGATCGCCGTGGCGAGGGAACTTGCCACGGATGCCCATTAGCCTCTTTTGACTTTGAAGCGTCCCAACACCCGCTGCATCAGGGAAGCTCGCTCCGAAAGGTCCTTGGCCGCCACGGCGCACTCTTGCGAGTTCGACTGGTTTTTCTGCGTCACTTCGTCGATCTGCTCAAGCCCGATGCTGGCCTGCTGCAAACCTGAAGCCTGCTCGCTGGAGGCCTGGTAGATCAGCGAAACCAGGCTCGACACCGCACCGGTTCCACTGACGATGTTCTTCAGCGATTCGGCGGTCCGGCCGGCGATGATCATGCCGCGCTGGGTCTTGCTCGAGGAATCAGCGATCAACGCGGCAGTCTGCTGGGCGGCCTCGGCACTGCGGGCGGCCAGGCTACGCACTTCGTCGGCCACCACGGCAAAACCGCGCCCAAGCTCACCGGCCCGGGCCGCTTCGATGGCTGCGTTCAAGGCCAGCAGGTTGGTTTGTGCGGCGATGTTGTCGATGGTGGTAATGATCGCCGTGATGTCCTTGCCCGAGTTGTCGATTTCGGCCATGGCGGCAATCAGTTCGCTCATCAATTTGTCGCTTTCCCCGGCATCGGCCCGCGAGGCCTGGGATTGCTCATCGGCCTTCTTGGCGTTGGCGGCATTGTCCCGGGTCTGGGCGGCCATCTGCGTCATCACCGCGCTGATTTCGGTGATGGACGAGGCGGAATTGGAAGCCCCGTCGGAGAGTGACTGACTCAAGTCGGTGACCTGCGCCGAGCTGCCGGTGATCTGGGTGGCGCTGATTTGAACCTCGGAAATCAGCTGGTTCAGGTTGCTGACCATTTTCTCCAATGACTTGCCAAGGGTGTCATGGGGCGAAGACAAGCGGACCTCCAGGTCCAGATCACCTTCGGAAATGCGCTCGGCCACCCGCACCTGCCGTTGCAGGCTTTCAGACATGTCGTTGAGGGCCGCAGACAACTGCCCGACTTCATCTTCGGATTTCTGCACCAGGCGACGGGAGAAATCCCCCAGGCTGATGGTGGCGGCCAAGGCGGCGGCTTCGCGAATCGGCCCAACGATTTTTGCCGCGGCATACCACAGGGCAGCCAGGGCCAACAACGAAATGACCAACCCTACCGATACCTGCCAGATGCTGTTGTTGAGGCTGCGCGCCTGCAGTTCCTGCTCCAGGGCGATGGCCTGGCTCATGACCACCGCCTTGGGCAGGCGAATCAACACCGCCCAGGGCTTGCCCGTGCGACCAAGCGCAATGGGCATCAGCACTTCGATGTTCTGTGTTTGCGCATTGAGCAGGCCATCACCCCGACCGGCCTGGATATCGCGGAGCACTTTTTCCCAGGAGTCAGGCAACAAGGCCTTGATCGGCTGGCCAATCAGGTCGGTCCGCTGACTGTCCGCGACCACCAAGCCCTGGTTACTCAAGATCGAAACCGTGCCTTTGCCGCCGTAGAGATCGGCAGACATCTGCTCGCTGAGTTTCTGGATAAACGCGATATCGAAGTCAGCCCCGACCACTCCGTAGAACTTGCCGTTGGAGACGATGGGCACCGACAAGGTGGTCAGCCAGACGTTTTTCCCCTGGACCACATAAGGAATGGGGTCCAGCACACTTTCCTTCAGGGTGTCGCGCGGGCCGCTGTACCAGCCGCCCTTGGGCACACCGTTGGGGTGACGGTCCGGGGAGTCATACTCGACCAATGGTTGCACCGCGACGTGGCCATCGGCGCTACGCGTCCAGTAAGGCGTGAAACGCCCGGTCAACGGGTTATTGCCATCCTCTGCATTGCGGAACGCCGGATCCTGCCCGTCCAACGCATTCGGTTCCCAGCAGGAATAGGTGCCGTTGAAGTCAGGGTTATCCTTGAGGACGCTGAGCAGTACGCTGTTGATCTGTTCACGGCCCAATATCAGGGGGCTTTGCGAGGCCTTGCTGGCGGCGAAGGCATTGGCCATGGTGCGGGCTGCATCCAGCGCATTCTGCAACTTGGCCTGGATGGCGTTGGCCCGGGATTCGGCCAGGTTCTGGATTTCCCGGATCGTTGATTTTTCAACCAGTGCGCTGACCTCGGTCGAGACATATTGCTCGTTGGCCCGGGCGCTAAAAAGCCCGTAGACAATCAGGCTGATGGATGAAACAAACAGGCATACGCCTGCCGTGACACAAATACGTGCCTGCAATGACTTGAACTTCATATCATTCCCCGCCTGATTCTATTTATGGCCAACGTCAAAAGACGGCAGCATCTAACGTGTGCACGACACGGCATAACAATCGATCACGGCTGCTACGCCGCCCCCAAGGCAAACACCTTGGAAGAACTTGGCAATACAGCTCTTTATAAGAATTTCAATATGGCAGGTGGGGGGCGCAACCCCTGTCCGCCCGCAGCGCGGAAGAGGTCATCAAACCAAGAACCGAAGGCCTTATGTCCGGGACAATAAGGGCGATAGGTGGAAAGAATGTGAAAGCCTGCTTTTCCAGTCACCACAGGGGTCACCCTTGAATAATGCTGCAGATTCCCTTCTAACCATTAACCACAACAGCAAATTAACACGACCAACCTTTATACAAATACCCACTTAAGGCTTATACAAACCAGTACTTTAGTCGCAACAGCGACGTACTCATCAAGTACAAGACTCACAGCGCTTCAAGTTGGGACTGACTCTTTGCCCGGCACGGGTCACCACCCCGCAAAAGGGGGAAGCTCAGGCAAGATATGAGCGCCGGACTACACTCTATGCGCGTCCTGCAAGGCACAACGCTCAAACGCCTTCTTCCGCATGGATAGGGAGATTCTCATGCACAGTCTCGCAAACTACGGATATACAAAGAGACCCGCCCCCGCCCCCGCCATTCGTGCCGTGCTGCCAGCCACTGGCGACATTGAACGGCACCCTCCTGGCTGAGCATTCCCTAGGCCACCTCAAGTCCGGGAGCAGTTGATTCGCTCCGGGACCTGTTCGCGACCCAACACTTGAAAAGACTTCCCGATCAATTGCATCGGCGTAGCAGGCACAGGCGCGCCGGATTCGTGGGAGCGCAGCCGTGCCCATGCACTGCGCTCACTCACCTCCGAAAACAACCGCAAGGCGTCCACTCAATGTCGTGAAAAGGAGATCAACATGAACAACCTGAGCGATATAACGCTGGCAACATCCACCAACCCCAGCACCTTCCTCACGGTCCCGCTCGGCGATCCGGTCCAGGCTGACAACGGCAACATTCCACCCGGCACACGGATGCTCCCCGGCCAATGGGCGGCAGCGGCCGGCAACGGCTATGTGTTGCTGCTGCAGCCTGATGGCAACCTGGTGCTGTACCAGGTCGTCACAGGCCCCGTGGCGGCCAACAGCTCGTTCACTGGCAGCGCGATCTGGGCCACGGGCACCAACAACGGTGCCTACTTCGATGTCCAGACCGATGGCAACCTGGTCCTGGGTACCAGCGATGGCAACGTGGCATGGTCGCCCTACACCAACGGCATCGAGCCTCAGGAACTGCTCGTCCAGACCGACGGCAACCTCGTGCTGTACAACACCCTCAACCAAGCCTGCTGGGCCTCGAGCAGCAATCACTATCAGGTTTGGCCACCGACTCGCTGGGTCAATGTGCAAAGCAGCCTCGTCGCGCCCGTGAAAGGCGTGCCCCATGTACTCACCGCCAGTTCCGACGGCATGACGTTGAGCCCCTTCGTGGCCGGTTCGCCCAACCAGATCTGGCAAGTCACCGCCGATGGACGCCTACTCAGCGGCCTGCTCGCCGGGTTGGTGCTGGGCCAGGACGCCGGCAGCAGTACGCCAACCAACACCACACAGAGCGTACCCGTCCCGGTCGAACAGACTTGGCTCTGGGGAACGGGACTCGGCCCCACGGCCATCCAGAACAGCGCTTCGAACCAGTATCTGAGTGTCGATATCGCGGGGGGCTCGGTACAGATGCAAGACACCGACACCTCGAGCCAATGGTATTTCATGCCTACCACGCCCCTGGACAGCATCATGGCCTTGCCGGCGTCCGACCCGGCCTTCCCGGCCTTTACGCCTGACCAACAGGCCGTCTATGACTGGATCAACAACAAACTGGCGGTCATGAACAATCAGCCCCATTTGATCCTGCGCGAGCAGTACACCAACGGCGCCAGCACCCTGGACAGTTACCGGCAAGACATGCTCGGCCTGGACTACAACGCGTTCCCAGCGCAAGTCTGGCACCCCGTAGTGGACCAGTTGAAATTGGAGCTCAGCGCAGCGAGCGCGGTCAACAGCCTGTTCGCCTGCTATACCAGCTTCCACTCCCTGTTGTTCGAGGACCAGGGAGCGCTGCTCTCCGAACTGGGCCTGGATGCCAGCTTCGAGGACGGTGACTCGACCAATATCGGCGGCATCATCCTGGCGGTGCTCTCGGGCGTCATCTACACCGTGCTCTCGGCTGAAACGATGGAAGGCGAGATCAATTATTTCGCCGTCGCGGCCAACGTTCTCCAGAGCGGCATCAATGTGGCGGTCGCGGCCCAGAGTTCGAGTGTTTCTCCCAGTCTGTTCCAGGTAGCCTATGCCGACCTGTGGGAACAATTGAGCACTACATTCGAAGGGTTGCTGGACACTTTCGGCACCATGGAATCCACGATCCTGACCGACTGGGCCAAGCTGAAGATCACCTATACGCTGATCGCTTCCACTGCGCCCGACGGGTTGTTCTGGAACTCCGGTGAAACCGGAAATATGGTGAAAGCCGCCAAGCAGGGCTACGTGTTGTCGGTGATGCAGATGCTGCTGCCGGCCAAATACCAGATCTACCAATACCTGGACGTCAATAACAACCCCATCGACGGTGTGCCCGCCTACGCGCAGTACATCGCACCCGCGATCGACGGGACCTACTTCAAATACTGGATCGCCGATTCGACGGACTGGTCAATCTATCCGGAAGAAATCGCGCTCACCCAGGTCTGGGACAACGGCGGCTCGAAGGACGACTTCTTTAACAGCAGTAACGGTTGGGCGTTCGCCACGACGCGGCCCTACACCTACGGCGGCAATGACGCCAATTACCTGGTCATCGCGCTTACCAACCTGAGCCCGAACACGCTGGTGGCCACGGTGTTCAATCCGTCCCCCACTTCCGCCGGGCCGTCCCCACAGACCCTGTATCCCTACGAGACCGTGTTGATCGAGGCCGAAGCAGCATTTCCTGGTGGCGTAGCGATCACGCTCTCGATCTTCGACCCTTCCCGTGGCAACTACTTCGACGAGCCAATCGCCTCGTTCGATGCCTTTCAGGATTACTCTGGGTTCGCGGCCGGTAATGTGCGCACCGCCAACGCCACGACAGCGGGTGACTACCAACTGTCGACACCGCTGTGCAACACGGGCGGGTTCAGGCAATACCCCGGCGCCATCCAGGCCAGTGTCTACCGTCCTTGAGGGGTGAATCGCAGGCATGAGGAGCGGGCGTTCCGCTCGAAGAAAAAGCCGTGTTGATCGGCGGGCTTGCTCCGAAGGCGTTGGGTCGGTTTGCATTGATACAGGATGTGCCGACGCCTTCGCGAGCTTGGTCGCGATTGCGATGGCTCAGCTACATCGATGCTCCCCGCCTCAAGCCTTTCGAGTCCTCGGCAAGAAAATCGCCAACACCCCGAACAATGGCAGGAACGAGCACAACCAGTACACATACTCGATGCCACGGATGTCCGCCAGGTGCCCCAGCAGCGCGGCGCCAATCCCGCCGAAACCGAACATCAGCCCGAAGAACACGCCAGCGATCATCCCGACATTGCCCGGTACCAGCTCCTGGGCATACACGACAATGGCCGAGAACGCCGAGGCCAGGATGAAGCCGATGACCACGCTGAGGATGCTGGTCCACAACAGGTCGACATGAGGCAGGATCAGGGTGAACGGTGCCACGCCGAGGATCGAGAACCAGATCACCGCCTTGCGCCCGATCCTGTCGCCAATCGGTCCGCCAAAGAAGGTCCCCGCCGCCACTGCCCCGAGAAACAGGAACAGGTGCAATTGCGAAGAGGCCACCGACAAGTCGAACTTCTCGATCAGGTAGAAGGTGAAGTAGCTGGTGAAACTGGCCATGTAGAAGTACTTGGAAAACACCAGCAGCCCCAGCACTACCAGCGCACTCAAGACTCGGCCCTTGGATAGACCATGCGTAGCCGCCTGGCCTTGCTTGAGCTTGAACAAGTTCAGGTGGTTGGCATACCAACGGCTGATGCGGTACAGCACGAACAGCGCAAACAGGGCGAACAGCCCGAACCAGGCCACATTGCCTTGCCCATAGGGAATGATGATCGCCGCCGCCAGCAGCGGGCCAAAGGCTGAGCCGGCGTTACCGCCCACCTGGAACGTCGATTGCGCCAGCCCGTAGCGACCGCCCGAGGCCAATCGCGCCACCCGCGACGCTTCCGGGTGAAAGGTCGACGAGCCAATGCCGATCAATGCCGCCGCCAACAGGATCAAGGCAAAACTGCCGACCATGGACATCATCACAATGCCGATCAACGTGCACACCGTCCCGGCCGGCAGCAGCCAGGGCTTGGGGTGCCGGTCCGTGTGATAACCGACCCAAGGCTGCAACAATGAGGCGGTCAACTGGAACGTCAAGGTGATCAGGCCAACCTGAGTGAACGTCAGGCCATAGCTGTCCTTGAGCATTGGATAAATCGAGGGCAGCACGGCCTGGATCAAGTCGTTGATCAGATGCGCCAGCGCCACGGCGCCGATAATCCGCATGACCAATGGACTGCTTTGCGCAGTGGCGGCAACGGCTGGGATCTCGGCCTGGGTATTGCTGATAGCCATGGGAGTTTCCATACGACAGAGGGTGCACACGGGCAGGTGCGTCAATGTGCCATTTTTCGGTGCAGCAAGGCTATCCCCTTAGCTAGCTATCGAAGTCGAAAAATTGTCGAAATCCAAGGTGATAGCTCAACGCCATGGTCTGAATCTTGCCTTGTTAATGGCCTACAACGCGGCTCCTTACAAAGGGGACCGAGAATGGGAAGTTTCGCTACAGAGCTGGCCTACCGAGCCGATTTGGACAAACTTTCGAGGCCTTTTAAAAGAGCACCTGTTTCGGCACTTGTGTAGAAAGCGCACAAAAATAGTGCAAGGGTGTTCAGGGGGAGTATGGGCATGCAGGCTTTTTTATCACCAGGCATCAGGTTGTTGGGACATTTCGGCTTCGCCCGCAAATTCCAATTGCTGTTCCTGCTTTTTATCCTGCCGCTCATGGGCAGCCTGTGGCTCATCGGCCAGGACTATCGCGACAAACTCAGCCTGATTTCCGGGGAACGCGCCGGGGTGCGCCAATTGCTGGCCCTGGATAACCTGGACAACCTGCTCACCGTCCAGCGCAACCGCGCCGCCCGCTGGCGCGCTACCGAGACCAATCGGCAGCCGACACCGGCGACGCTGGCCGCCATGGCGGCGTACGATGCCGTGCAACCGGCCCTCAACCAGGCCGCCAACGACCTGGCCAATACCCTGCAAACCGAAGGGGCCGAAGCCGATACCCTCGCCCGCTATCAAACCCTGCAGACCAGCCTCAACGGTCTGGATTCGAAAAGCCTGGGCAGCGTCGGTTGGTGGCCAGATGGTTACGACCGCTTCACCGCCGCCCTCAGCGCTCTGCAAGCCTTGCGCGAGCAGATGGTCATGGACAACCGCCTGACCCTCGCTTCCTGGCTGGAGACGTATCTGCTGACCCAGATCTCCACCCAACAGACGCCAGACCTGATCGAACGGGTCGGCCGCCTTGCAAGCGTCGGCCAGGCCTCCGTGGTATCAGGCCAGTTCACCTTGCAGAGTCGCCTGCAACTGCGAGACCTGCGCAGCCGTATCGGCGACGCCCGGGACCAACTGGTCAAGACCGGAGCACTGCTGGAAACCCGCCTGCCCAGCGATCTGCAAACCTGGGCCGGACAATTCCAAGGCAGCCTCAAGCACTTGGAGGCCGGCCTGAAAGTGCTGGATGACGGCGTGTTCGGCGGTTCCATCAGTCTCAAGCCCGAAGACTTCGAGAAACACATGGATGCCCTTCTCGTCGATCTGGCGACCCTGCGGCAACAGTCACTGGTGGCACTGGATACGCGGCTGGACCACTACCACGGTTCGGCGATTCGCCAGTTCACCCTGGTAGCGACGGTACTGGGCTGCCTGTTGCTGGCGGCGCTGTATCTTTTTGTTTGCCTGCAAGCGTCGATCCGGCGCAGCGCCAGCGGCATCACCCTGCTGGCCGAAGCCCTGCGCGACGGCAATCTCAGCCTGCAAGTACCGGTGCAAGGGCGCGATGAACTGGCGGCCATCAGCACCGCCCTCAACGTCGCCGTGGTGCAATTGCGCAACAGCCTGCTGGGGGTGGACCACGAGACATTGCAGTTGAGCAATGCCGTGCGCACCCTCAATACGCACTCCAGCGGCGCCCTGGGCGAAGTCGAGGCCCAGCAAATGCAGATCAGCCAGATCGCTGCCGCCGCGACACAACTGGCCGCCACCTCCCAGGGTGTGGCGAAGAGTTGTGAACAGGCCTCCGATAGCGCCCAGCAGACCCGCCGCATCGCCACTGACAGCAGCCGCGACAGCCAACGCACCACGGCCAGTATCCAGCAGCTCAACCAGCGCCTCAACGAAACCGCCGCCGCACTGGGACGGGTCAGCGAACAGGGGCAACAGATCCAACTGGTGGTCGATACCATTCGTGGCGTGGCCGAGCAGACCAATCTTTTGGCCCTCAATGCCGCCATCGAAGCCGCTCGCGCCGGGGAACAGGGCCGTGGTTTCGCGGTAGTGGCCGACGAGGTGCGCAGCCTGTCGCAACGCACCCAATCCTCCACACAGCAGATTGCCGCCACCGTCGACAGCCTGCGCGCCACGGTCAACGAGGCCGTCAGCCTGATGGAAGCCGCCTGCGGCCAGGCCCAGACCGACGCTCAAGCAGTCACCGGCCTTGGCGAACGGCTGGGAGAAATTGCCAGCGCGGTGCAAAGCGTCACCGACACCCTGGCGCAAATCGCCACCGCCGTGGATGAACAAGCCAGCACCGCCGACGAGGTCAGCGGCAATATCCAGCAGGTCGACCAGGCAGCGATGCGTTTGCTTGAAGGCGCAAGGGCCGTGAACCTGGCGGCGGATACCCTGAGCCAGGGAAGCCGGGCTCTGAGTGCCAACACAGGGAGATTTCAGCTCGGTTGATATCGATTTGCAGCGAGGATTGTTAAGCGGTTGAAAGCGTAGAGAAATATTTCAGATTTACGCTTGACACATCTTCGTTACCGGCGAATAATGCGCGCCACTTGGCTACATAGCTCAGTTGGTTAGAGCATAGCATTCATAATGCTGGGGTCCGGGGTTCAAGTCCCTGTGTAGCCACCAAGTACCGATTCATAGATGTCTACAGCAGTCTATGAATCACCTCAAGAAGCCCGCCTCGTGCGGGCTTTCTTGTTTCTGGACGTCCATCCTGGACTATCCGGTCCCCCTCACATCGCGTATCCCCCTCCCCCCACAACTCAGCGCAAATTACATTTACTGCGACAAAACCTACTTTTCCGTGACGCGTGTGCTGTACTGGACCTATCCAGGGAGGAAGATGCATGACCATTGTTCAGCGAATCAGTTGTTTGATCGGGTTGGCAGTTCTTGGTTTGGGACTGGTGGCGGGCATCGGCTCCTATCAGGCCAGCGCTGTATTCGATGCGGCGAGTTACGGCAACGTCAATACGGTGCCCAGTCTCATCGTGTTGGACGAGGCCAGCTCAGCCTTCTGGCAGCAGCGGGTATCTATCCAGGCGCATGTGCTCAATGCGGACGCGGCCGCAACGGCGGCGATCGAGACCACTATCAAGCAGGCACGGGAGGCGCGTGCGGCAGCCTTCAAAAATTATGAACCGCTTATTTCCGACGATAAAGATCGGCAAATGTTGGCCGATGATCGAACGCTCGCGGCAGCCTACGACGAGGTAACAGCGCGGGTTTTGGAACAATCGCGTACTAACCATAAAGATCAGGCGCGCAACCTGCTGACTGATGGCGTTGCCATTGCAGACAAACTGAACGCCGCGATAACACAGCACTTTGCCTATAATCAGCAGCTCGGTAACCAGGGCGCGGCCGACGCGGTCGCTGTGCGCGTCCAGTGGACGGTGATTGCCGGTGTGGCAAGCGTGCTGGTGTTGTCGCTAATTGTTCTGATTGGCTGGCGTATCGCTGTGATCATCCAACATCAATTGGGGGGTGAACTGCACGACGTGGCGCGTATCGCCAACGATATCGCGGCGGGCCAACTGCAGATGGCGATTGCTGTTCGCAGCGGCGATGAAGCCAGCGTGATGGCATCGATGAAACGCATGGCCGACAACCTCCGCGCCATTGTCGGGGAAATTGATGCAGCCTCTAGACAACTTTCAACCTCCGCGACCGGACTTGCTGTTACCACTCAACAGGTCAACAACAGCACCCGCCAGCAAAGCGACGCGGCAAGTTCGATGTCCGCCGCCGTCGAGGAGTTAACGGTGAGTATTGCCCACATTTCCGACAGTTCCCAAGTGGCGGGAAATACCGCGCACGAAGCCAACGGGTTCGCCGAGAACGGCGGCAAGGTGGTGATGCAAGCGGTAGCCGAAATGGACAACATCATGGCGGCAGTAGCCGCCTCCTCAGAAAATGTCAATCAACTTGCAGAGCAGTCGAGTCAAATCAGCGTTATCACCGCAGTTATCAAGCAGGTCGCAGACCAAACCAATCTGCTCGCTCTCAACGCTGCCATCGAAGCAGCCCGCGCCGGCGAACAGGGGCGTGGTTTCTCCGTGGTGGCCGATGAAGTCAGAGAGCTTGCCGGGCGCACTGCGCGTTCCGCGCAGGAAATCATCGGTATGGTTCAGGCCATTCAGCAAGGTACGCAGTTGGCAATCGAGGCAATGGCGCAAAGTACAGATCGGGTGAAGGAAGGTGCGCGCTGCTCCAACGCCGCGGGCATGGCGATGGATGAAATCCGCCGAAGCAATACTCGCATGCAAGACGTTGTCGCCGGTATTGCCTCGGCACTACAGGAACAACGCTCTGCTAGTTTACTGGTAGCTGAATACGTCGATCGAGTGGCACAAATGACCGAGGAAACCAGCGTCGCGACCAATACCCTGAGCCAATCCGCAGCGAGCATGCAACAGTTGGCGGATCGCCTGAATGTTACAATGCGTCGATTCACGCTTTGAATATGGCATTCTCACAGAAGAGGCCATCACAGTACTAAAACGGCTTATCGAAAGATAAGCCGTTTTTTATGCCTTGAGAAAAGTACCCACCCTCTCTGGATTTATTTGCACGCCCCTGTGGCAAGAAGCCTTGTTGATTTGCGCCCCACGCCTCGCATCGCTACAGTCAATTTCCATACCCCAGGCCCACGGATGGAGCGACACGTGCTTATAGATCTGAAACCAAACCTTCATCGTCTGTCAGCCGTTTCGTTGCTGGCTGTCGCGCTAACGCTTAGCGCCTGCAAGGCCCCACCCTCCTCCACGACCACACCGACATTACCTTCCCCGCCGGAAATCACGTCCGGCTACCGCACCGATGTGCAGGCCCGTCACGCCGACAAGCATATGGCGGCCGCGGCCAACCCGTTGGCGGCCGAGGCCGGGCGGGAGATGTTGCGACGTGGCGGCTCGGCCATCGACGCGGCAATTGCGATGCAAGCGGTGCTGACGCTGGTGGAACCGCAATCTTCAGGCATCGGCGGCGGCGCGTTCATCGTGCTGTGGGATGGCAAGGCCGTGCGCACCTATGACGGTCGCGAAACAGCACCGGCCGGCGCCACCGAAAGACTTTTCCTGCAAGCCGACGGTAAACCCATGCCGTTTACCGCCGCCCAAATCGGCGGTCGTTCTGTCGGTACACCGGGGGTATTGCGCGGACTGGAACTGGCCCATCGCAAACATGGCCGTCTCGAATGGGCGAGGCTGTTCGAGCCGGCCATCGCGCTGGCGGAGCAGGGCTTCGCGATCTCCCCCAGGCTGCACGCCTTGATCGCGTCCGACCCGTCGTTGCCGGGCTCGCCCGACATGGCGGCGTACTTTCTCAATGCCGATGGCAGCCCGAAGGCAGTCGGCACCGTGCTGAAAAACCCGGCATTGGCAGGCGTGCTCAAGCGCATCGCCAACGAAGGTCCCGATGTTTTGTACAAAGGGCCGGTTGCCGAGGAGATCGTCGCCAAGGTGCAGGGTCACGCCAACCCCGGCAGTCTTTCGCTGAACGACCTCCAGGGCTACACCGCACGGGAGCGGCCCGCGCTATGCACCGACTACAAGCGCTGGCAAATCTGCGGCATGCCACCACCGTCGTCGGGCGGGGTTGCCGTGGCGCAGATCCTCGGGACGTTGCAGGCCCTGGAACAGCGCGACAGCAACGCGGCCCTCGCCCCCTTGAAACCCCTCAAGACCGCTAAACCCGCCGGCATTGAACCCTCCCCCGAAGCGGTGCACCTGATCGCCGAAGCCGAGCGCCTGGCCTACGCCGACCGCGCCCAATACATTGCCGACCCGAATTTTGTAGCCGTGCCGCTCAAAGGGCTGGTCGATCAAGGTTACCTTGCCAGCCGAGCCAGCCTGATCGGCCCTCGTAGCATGGGCGTCGCCAAGCCCGGAACACCGCCAGGCATTCAGGTGGCCTATGCGCCGGACCGTTCGCCGCTACGCATTTCCACCTCGCAAGTGGTGGCGGTGGATGACCAGGGTGGTGCGGTGTCCATGACCACCACGGTGGAGTCGGCGTTCGGATCGCACTTGATGGTCCAGGGTTTCATGCTCAATAACCAGATGACCGACTTCTCCTTCATCCCTGAAGAAAACGGGCAAAAAGTCGCCAACCGCGTCGAACCCGGCAAACGCCCGCGCTCGTCCATGGCGCCGACGCTGATCTTCGATCATCAGGGTCGGCTGCTGGCCGCTGTCGGCTCCCCCGGTGGCTCGCAAATCATCGAATACGTCGCCAAGTCAGTGATCGGCCTGCTCGACTGGAACCTGGACCCGCAAACCGCCATCAACCTCCCCAACTTCGGCAGCCGCAATGGCCCCACCGAACTGGAAAAGGGACAGTTCAGCCCGACGCTGATCCAGACGCTGAAAGACAAAGGCCATGCGGTGAGCGAGATCGACATGAACAGCGGTACCCAGGCGATCGTCCGGGTGCGTGATGCGCAAGGGAAAACTTCATTGGCCGGCGGCGCGGACCCGCGGCGCGAAGGTGCCGCGCTGGGGGATTGAGCACTCGTCGATCAGGTTGAGTCAGCGTGCCAGGATGTTGAATGTGTGGCCGCCATCGCGAGCAAGCTCGCTCCCACAGGGGGATGGCGGCGAACACAATATCAAGGCTTTCCCGGATAAAACGGTGGGAGCGAGCTTGCTCGCGATAGCGGCGGCTCGCTCAGCAGGTTTCTCAAGTCGATAGCTGGTTGGCAAACTGACTCACCGCATCGACCACCTTCTTCGCCCCGTCCTGGATCTCGACAATCACCGTCCCCGCCTCGGCAGCCAGGGCCAGGCCGTGTTCAGCCTGGTGCTGGCCGTCGGTCATCAGTGCCACGGCGTTGCGGGCCATGTCCTGGTTCTGGCGGACCACGCCCACGATTTCATCGGTCGCCTGGCTGGTGCGCGATGCCAGTTGTCGCACTTCATCGGCCACCACCGCAAAACCACGGCCTTGCTCACCGGCCCGGGCCGCTTCGATCGCGGCGTTGAGCGCCAGCAGGTTGGTTTGTTCGGCGATGCCGCTGATGGTCTTGACGATGGTACCGATCACCAGAGATTGCTCATTCAGCGCCTCGATGCCTTCGCCAGCGGTTTGCATGTGCCGGGCCAGGTCGCGCATCACATCCACGGCCTGGGTCACCACCGTCGTGCCGCGCTGGGCGCTGCTGTCGGTCTGCAACGAGGTGCTATAGGCGATGCTGGCCGCCTCGGCGACGGCTTTTTCCTGGTTGACCTGGTCGGTGATGTTGGTGGCGAACTTGACCACTTTATACAGCCGCTCGTTGGCATCGAGCACCGGGTTGTAGGAGGCTTCCAGCCAGACCTCACGACCACTGCTGTCGAGACGCTTGAAGCGGCCAGCCACAAACTCACCACTGTTCAAGCGCTTCCAGAACTGCTGGTAGGCCGCGCTGTTGTATTCCTCAGGTTCACAAAACGTGCGGTGGTGCTTGCCCTTGACCTGCGCAAGGCTGTAACCCATGGCGTTGAGGAAGCGATCATTGGCCGTCAGTACATGACCACCCAAATCGAATTCGATCACCGCCGTTGAACGCACCAACGCGCCGATGAGGTTTTCATGCTCGCGGGAAGCCTCGATGGTGCGGGTCAGGTCATTGGAGTACATCGAAAAATAGCGGATCCGCCCGTCAGCACCCCGCACGGGCTGGAGGATCGAACGCAGCCAGGCTTCCTGGCCATTGCCTCGCAGCAGGCGCACGGCGCCGGAAAAGTGCTCGCCACGGGTCAACGCCGACTTGAAGCGAACCTGGAACTCATTGGATCTCAAATACGCAGGGACCAGCTCATCCACTGGCCGGCCAATCAAGTCCTGGCTCTTGTAGCGCATCTCGTCGAGGAAATTCTGATTGACCGATTGAATCCGTCCATCGGCATCCAGGGTGAGGCCAAGCATTTCGCGATCCAGGCTTTCCTTGACTTGCGCAAGGCTGGACAGTTCTTGGCGAAGAGCCAGCAGCTCCTGCTTCAGGCGGTTGTTGAACATGGGGCAGCTCCGACAGCAGAAGAATTAAATGGCTGTTCCCTTGCCATCGGCCCGGCGATTTTTTTCTAAAGAGCGCCCCGAGCCCCTATCGAAAATATTCCAGGGCGCCCGCGAACCCGATGAGCCTCCCATGGTCACTGGATTGTTCTACTGTTGCGCCTGACCTTTGAAGCCTTGCCGCCATCAATACCCATAACCATAAAAACGAGGTAATTGCCGTGACCACTGACATCGAAGACAGCCGTTCCGCCCGCTTCGCCTTGCGCTGTTCCAGTTTCGCCGAGCGCTGGTTCCCCGATTCCTGGGTCTTTGCCGCGCTGGCGGTGCTGGTGGTCGCCGTGGCGACGCAATTCATCGGCGCCACACCCACAGCGGCGGCCATGGCGTTTGGCGACGGCTTCTGGAGCCTGATCCCGTTCACCATGCAAATGGCCTTCGTGGTGATCGGCGGATACGTGGTCGCCAGTTCGCCGCCGGCCGTCAAATTGATTGACCGCCTGGCACGGATTCCGACCAACGGCCGCTCCGCCGTGGCGTGGGTGGCACTGATTTCCATGGTCGCGTCGCTGCTCAACTGGGGCCTGTCGTTGGTGTTTGGCGGTTTGCTGGTGCGCGCCCTCGCCCGACGCACCGACCTGAAGATGGATTACCGCGCCGCCGGCGCCGCCGCGTACTTGGGCCTGGGCGCAGTGTGGGCCCTGGGATTGTCCTCGTCGGCGGCGCAATTGCAGGCCAACCCGGCCAGCCTGCCGCCCTCGATCCTGTCGATTACTGGCGTCATTCCTTTCACCCAGACGATTTTCCTCTGGCAGTCCGGGGTCATGTTGCTGGCGCTGATCGTGATTTCCCTGATCGTCGCCTACGCCACCGCCCCGGGGCCGAACAGTGCCCGCGACGCCGCCGCTTGTGGCATCGACCCCAGTTTCAGTATGCCGGCGTTGCAGCCCCGTACCCGCCCAGGGGAATGGCTGGAGCACAGTCCGCTGCTGATCATCGCCCTGGTGCTGCTGGCGGCCGGTTGGCTGTTCCATGAGTTTTCGACCAAGCCTGCGATCAGTGCCATTTCCGGGCTCAATACGTATAACTTCCTGTTCATCATGCTGGGCGCCTTGCTGCACTGGCGGCCGCGCAGCTTTCTCGACGCCGTGGCCCGCGCGGTGCCGACCACCACCGGCGTGTTGATCCAGTTTCCGCTTTACGGCTCGATCGCCGCGCTGCTGACCACGGTCAAAGGCAGCGATGCCCAGACCCTGGCCCACCACATCTCGACCTTTTTCGTACAGATCGCCTCCCATGACACCTACGCCCTGTTGATGGGCGTCTATTCGGCGGTCCTGGGCTTCTTCATTCCTTCTGGCGGCGGCAAGTGGATCATTGAAGCGCCCTACGTCATGCAGGTGGCCAATGACCTGAACTATCACCTGGGTTGGGCGGTGCAGATCTATAACGCCGCCGAAGCGCTGCCGAACCTTATCAACCCCTTCTACATGCTGCCGCTGCTGGGGGTCTTGGGGCTGAAGGCCAGGGACCTGATCGGTTTTTCCTTCGTCCAGTTGCTGGTGCATACGCCGCTGGTGCTGGCGCTGCTATGGGCACTGGGGACGACATTGAGTTATTTGCCGCCAGTGATGCCATAAAGCCATAAAAAAGGGCCGATATTTCCATCGGCCCACTTCTTCTTCGGCTCGGTCTGTTTCAGTATGGATGCGCCCTGTTTCGAGGGGCCCACACGCTGAAAAGGATCTGAGCATGTCCAAACTCGCCGCACTTTCTTTTGCCGCCCTGGCCTTCAGTGCCACCGCCCACGCCACCGACATTGACGTACAACTGGGCAGCACCGAACGCGTCACCCGCCTCTTTGCCTACCCCAACAACTGCAACGTCATCTGCTTTCGCGACTGGACCCTGGAACAGACCGTCGAGCACTACCTGACCCAAAGCGTGCAGCGCGACGGCTATGGCACGGCCAAGGTCCACGTCAAAATCGATAACGACAAGGTCTATGCCAGCATCAGCGGCGTACCGAAGAGCTACGGCCAACCGCTCAAGGCCCTGCTTGACGCCGGGGACCTGGCGTACAACGGGGCCTCGAAACTCAACAGCGAAAAGAAATGGTCCTACAACTGGTACCTGTTCCTGCCGCTGGGCATGGCCCTGGAAAACCGCAAGAGTGTCGAGTTGCTGCACTTCCCGCCGGACTACTCCCTGACCCAGGCCCAGGACTATCTGGAGTCGGCGACCACCGATCGTTGGGCCACGCTGCTGACCGTCAACGGCATTGCGGTTGAACAGACGCCGGCCTACCAGACCATCATCGACATCGCGCCCATCGCAGCGCCGTCCAATGCTGGCAGCACATTGGAGGGACTCTATAGCTACTTCAAAGATTACCAGACCACCATGGTCACACAGGTCACCCAAACCGCCAGCGGCGCCGCGTTGCCGATGGTGGCCTTCGGAGCGCCCGTTCGGAACTGGATCAAGACCCAGTACGGCCAGACCGTGGGTGTGCTCGGCTTGGCGACCATCACAACCGGCAGCGGGGTCCAGGTTCCGGTCCTGGGCTCCAACCATCCGAGCTACATCTGGTACGCCGCCGACAAGGACAGCTACGACGGTGACGAAGCCAAGGCGGATGCCGCCGGCTTGAAAGTCATGGGCCAGGACCTGAGCGCCGCCTGCTGGCAGGCCGGCATGGGCAGCAAGCCGGGCACCGACCCGACCCCCCTACTGAACCAGTGCACGCAAACCTGGCAGGTCACGCAAAAGGAGAAGACCTGCGAGTTGTTCTACACCTCCATTCGCAACTTGACGCCGGATGAAGCGGCGAAAAAATGCGAAACGCCGGCGATCAAGTCGCAACTTCCGCAACTGAAGGTACCGATGCCGCTGCCAGCCGAGGCGGTCTAAACCTTGAGGCGCTTTCCGCGTAGGCTGGCGCTGACGCGGGAAAGCGCCTTTGGCACCTGTCAGAGTCGACAGTAGATGACGCCCCCGACTTGGGCGAAGCTATCAGGGTTTTTTCAACGACCGCCGGCAGGATCGCCAGCGCCAGAAAGTCGAGTGTTTAGCACCGACAAGGACTGTCATGACCACGTTCATCACAGATCGCGCCTGTTCACAGCACCGGGATTGCATCTACCCGGAAAAACCACTCAGCACCCGCCTGGGCTACCCCTCGGTGCACGATTTCGAAGTGCATCGCACGACCGACGGCCGCGGCAACGGCAACGGCAACGGCAACGGCAACGGCATCATCGCCCGTAAACCATTCGCGCCCATGACGAGGATGTGCAGGGTTTCGGGGTTACTGGTGAGCCGACGGCGCCTGCACACGCTGCAGATCCTGCCGGACGTCCACATGTATGACCCACACTTCGCAGGATTGCTGCTGCATTCCTGCAACCCGAATGTCTTCCTCGACATGAGCGAACTGTGGCTGTGGTCACTGGCCCGTATCGATGAAGGTGACTGCCTGACGATGGACTACGCCAGTACCGAACAGAAACTGTATCGACAGTTCGCCTGCCGGTGCGGTTCGTCCAACTGTCATGGCTGGATTACCGGCTATGACGAACCGCCCAATGAGCAGGGAATGAAGTTTCTACGGCACTGGCGCCGTCAATGTCACCGCGACTGACGAACCGGACTCAAGGCGCGTCGACCGGACGCAACCGATACTGCGGCGGCAACTGTTCGAAACCGCTGATCGTGGTGTCCAGGCTCTTCCAGCGTCCGTCCTTGATGCCGTAGATGCAGCCATGAATCGACAGTTTCTGCCCACGGTGCCAGGCGTTCTGCACGATGCTGGTATGGCCGACGTTGGCCACCTGCTGGATCACGTTCAGCTCGCACAAGCGATCGACACGTTCCTCCTCGGTCGGCAATTGGCCCAACGCCTCGCGATGCTCGTAGTACAGGTCGCGAATCGAACGCAGCCAGCCGTCGATCAGGCCCAGTTGCCGGTCCTGCATCGAGGCACGCACGCCGCCACAGCCGTAATGGCCGGTGACCAGGATGTGTTTGACCTTGAGCACGTCCACTGCGTACTGGATCACCGACAGGCAGTTGAGGTCCGTGTGCAGCACTACGTTGGCCACGTTGCGGTGCACGAACAGATCGCCCGGCAGCATGCCGACGATCTCGTTGGCTGGCACCCGCGCATCGGAACAGCCGATCCACAGGTATTCCGGGGTTTGCTGACGAGCCAGCTTGGAGAAGAAGTCAGGATCTTCCTGCTTGATCGCATCGGCCCAACGCGCGTTGTTATCAATCAGATCTTGTAATTCGTTCATGCTGTCTAGCCTCGATTGAGAGTGCGCAACTGTGACAAACGACCGCCGGTCGAGGTCACGTCGGCGATGCATTGGAATTCCTGGATGCGCTGCCGGTCGACACCAGTAAGGCCCACAGTATGAGGAATTGCCATGAATGATTCACGACGCCCCTTCGATGCGACGCAACCGGAACCCATTGACGACAACGAGGATCGCATGGGCTCGATGCATGAGTTGGAATTCGACGAAGAAGAACCCAGCGCGAAGATCGGTGACGAACTGCCAAAAGATGAGCGCGAACAGCTGATGCCTCGCGAACGCGTGCGCGAAGCCGGGCTGACCGGGGCTTCGACGGATGATCACGAATCGACCGACGACGACATGAGCCCGGAAACCCTCATTCGCGAAGACGGCGCCCGGGATGCCTTCGAGGCCGGCGGCGACGAACAGGCGGACTGGGACCTGAGTGTGGTGGATGAAAATGATATTGGCGGGGGTGATGGACTGGACGAGGCAGAAATGGCCGCTATCGATCCGCTGGATGGCAAGCGCTAACCAGACCCTGTGGGAGCGAGCCTGCTCGCGAAAGCGGTGGGTCAGCTTGCATCATTGTCGAATGTGCCGAAGCCATCGCGAGCAGGCTCGCTCCCACAGGGGGTTTGTGTTTGGCCTCGGATTTGATGTTCCTACCCATACCCTGTGGGAGCGAGCTTGCTCGCGATGGCGGTGGATCAGTTTGCATCAATGTCGAATCTACCGCCGTCTTCGCGAGCAAGCCCGCTCCCACAGGGGGGCGTGGCAGTTCAGTCCACCAAGGTACACGCCATGACCACCGCATCCTCACGCCCGCCCACTGCCGGGTAGTAATCCCGGCGCCGGCCAATTTCATTGAAGCCATAGCGCTCATACAGCCGGAACGCCGTGCGGTTGCTGTCGCGCACCTCCAGGAAGCATTCCCGGGCCTCGGCCTTGTAGGCAATCGACATCAAGTGCTCCAACAGGCGCAGGCCCAGGCCACGGCCCTGGTTTTCCGGTTTGACGGTGATGTTGAGCAGGTGCGCCTCATCCAGGATGATCTGCACCACGCCATGGCCCACTTGCTGCTGGCCTTCGAACATCAGCCAGATCTGGTATTTGCCCAGCCCATCGAGAAATATCCCCCGGGTCCAGGGGTGGCTGTAGGCGGCGTATTCGATTTTCAGTACAGCGTCGAGGTCCGCCTCGGTCATCGGGCGGAACGATACAGCGTCACTCATTCGATTCTTTCCAGCGCGCCATCAGCCGGCGCATGGCTTGCCAGACATCAGCCTTGCGCTGTGGCGTTTCCATTAACAATTCCAACCCGGGCAACGCCCAGGCCGAGCCCAGGCCTTCGACCTGCAGTTCACGATTGAACGCCTCGGCATCCGCCTCGCCGGCAAATTTCACCGCGGGCAGGCCGATCAGCCACAGGCACACGCAGGGCTCGTCTTCGAGGCGCGCCGAAACGAAACCCTGGACGAAATCCCGCGCCGCTTCGGGCCCCTGGTCCATGGTGCCGCGCGACAACAGCGGCCAGCGCACCGGTTCGCCAATGATCTGCGGGCTGTCCGGCAGACCGGCGGCGCGCAGCATGTCCTTGAGCAGCAGATAGGCTGGATCGCGGCTTTGAAACGGCTCACCCGTGGGCAACTCCACCAACAGCAGGCAACGCCCGGCCCGCAACAGTTGCAGGGCGAAACGCGGTGGCGCGACGTAGGGCGCCTTCGGCGGCGCCTCGACAACCTCCTCCACCGGCTTGGCGTTGGTACGGGTCGAGGCCAGGCTTGGACGCGGCACTTCGATTTTCGGCCGCTCGGCCACGGGCGCCACCGGCTCGGCGACCGTCTTGGCCACAGGCGCGGTCACGACCGGCGCGATATACTCGGGCTCGGGCGTTTCCAGCAGCTCGGGCCGCGACGGGGCGGCGAACGGCAATTCGGTACGCGGCAGCCAGTTGACCACCTGCATGGCGGTCAGATAGGCGCGGCGACGGGACTCGATAAGCAAGGGTCGGCCACTTGTGGATAACTGAAAGTGGGAGGGATTCTACCGCCCTTCGGCGCGGATCGCTTCCCTGTTGAGCCAATAGTTGATCGATAGCAAACGACAGTCCGTCCAAGGGGTGAATCGCAAGCGGCCCGATGCAGTACAATCGCCGCTTTTAATTGCCAACCCGACGGCCATTGCGATGATCGAACCCAAGCGCGTCTTGCGCGCCCTCGCTGAACACTGGGCATTGCTGGAACCTTTGTGCGAGCACTTCGACCAGGGCACCCTGAGCCTCAACGAATTGCGTTCACAGCTGGCCGCCCAACAGCTGGACAGCACACCCCAGGACATCACCAGCCTGCTGGATGTGTGGATCCGCCTGGACATTCTCGTACCGGTGGCGAAAAGCCCGAACCGCTTCGAGCTCAACGCCCAGATCCATGACTTCCTCGCCTACCTGCGCCGCGAACACCGCCTGGGCCTGTGCCTGGAGATCGAAGCCTACCTGCGTCACCTCGAGCGCCTGGCCGGCTACATCCAGGACGCCTTCGACATTCGCGACGGCAACGACCTGGCTCGCCAACTGCGCCTGCTGGACATGCGCGTGCGCGACGTGCTCAAGAAACTCGCCAACGACGAACAGGCCCTGGTGGCCGTGGCCGAGCGGGCCAAGACCAGCGACCGGCAGATCCCGCTGCGCCAGCGTTACGCCGAAGTGCTGGCGACCTGGGACGAATACGTCGAACCGATGATCCAGCTGGTGAATGCCGACGGCGCCTTCGAGCAAGGCGTGCGCAAGGTCGAGAACGTGCTGTTGCGCATGCTCACCGAACAGCAGCGCCTCGGCCATCTGGTGGACGACGACATGCTGCTGCGCACCCACGCGCGCATCCTCGAGATGCAGACCAGCGCCCAGCTGACCCTGCGGCATGCCCGTGAACTGCTCCTGCCGCTGCGCGAAGAGGCTCGCCGCCACAACGCCGTGACCCGTGGCGCCGCTCTGGCCCTGGCCGCCATTCGTCGCAAAGGCATCGATGCCGTGCCGCAGGCCGCCATGCCACTGTTTACCCGGCCGCAAAGCACCTTCCTGGGCAGCGCCAGCCAGGTCGAAGCCTACGTCTATGCGCTGGCCCGTTTCGAGCCGAAACCGGCGCGCTTCCCCAAGTCCCACAGGACCCACAAGGGCGGCGAGGCACCGCGTGCGCCACGCACCGTGCGCGAGATGGTCGAGCGCTGCGAAGACGCCCTGCCGATGCCGGACCTGATGACCTGGCTGCTGGAACAGGAACCGGACGGCGCCACCGACGAATTGCTGTATTGGTTCTCGCGCCTGTCGCGGGAAAAACGCTTCAAGCGCGAGCGTCTGGAACGCCGCGACTATCACACTCACGAGCATCAGGTCAGCCTGCGCTCCTTCGCCCTGCTCTCGGCCGGCGACACCGCCGCCGAGGATTCTGCGAGCATCCCCCATGCATCTTGATCTATCCGAACTGTCCCAACTGGCGCCGATCTTCCGCGAGTTGTTCAAGGGCTACCACGTCAGCCGCCGCGACCCGGAGCTGTACGCGCAACTGTCGAACTTCCAGGACCAGTACCGCACGCTGTTCAAGGCCCTGGGCTTCGAACTGGTATGCGACACCCGTGGCTTCTATTACTTCGTGCCGGACCTGGCCGCCGCGGCAGTCAACAAGACCGCCCAGCGCCTGGCCCTGTTCACCTTCATTCTGGTCGAGCACCTGGCTGACCAGGGCCGCGACCCGATTGCCGTGCTCGACGGCGGCAGCCTGGGCCGCGATGAGCTGCCTTCGCTGCTGGAAAAATACCGCGACCTGTTCATCCAGGCCGAAGTACAGACCCAGGAAGAGCTGGAAGAAAAAATCATGCGCCGCATGACCCAACTGGGTTTTGCCAGCGAAGAGAACGGCGTGTACCGCTTCCTGCCGCCGATGCATCGTTTCCTCGACGTGTGCCTGTCGGTCCAGCAGGACCGCGACCTGGCCGCCAGCCTGCACAGCGTGCTGCCGTTGCCGGTGCCGGTGCTGATCGACGAAGACAGTGACGAGAAGCTGCTGCAGACCGACGATCCGCTGGACCTCAGCCCCTTTGATGCCGAGAGCGAAGAAGACGCACTGGCCCGCGCCATTGCCGAAGAACAGGAGACCGACGCATGAGCAAGGAACGCTACGGCATCCGCCGCTTTGCCCTTTTGAACACCGCCGGCTACAGCCTCGGTCTGTTCCCGCTGGAAGAACCGCTGTCGGTGTATGGCGCGAACAACCTCGGTAAATCCGCCTCGATCAACGCCTTGCAGTTCCCGATCCTGGCGCGCATGTCGGACATGAGCTTCGGCAAGTACAGCCTGGAGCAATCCCGGCGTTTCTACTTTGCCTCGGACACCAGCTACATCCTGGTGGAAGTCGCCCTGCCCCACGGCCCACACGTGATTGGCGTGGTCGGTCGCGGCCCTGGCGGCGGTTTCGGTCACCAGTTCTTTGCCTACGCCGGCAAACTGGACCTGGCCCACTATCAGAAGAATGACACCTGCCTGCGGCAGAAAGAGCTGTTCACCAACCTGGAGCGCGAAGGCCTGAAAGCCTACGAACTCAAGCCGGATGAACTGCGACGCCTGCTGGTGGGTGGCCACACCTCGATCCCGCTGGACCTGACGCTGATCCCGCTGCGCTCCACCAGCGAGCAAAGCCTCAAGACCTTCCGCGCACTGTTCATCAACCTGCTGCACATGCGCGAAATCACTGCAGCCAAGCTCAAGCAACTGTTCCTCGACGCGTTCGAACACAGCCTGCGCTCCGGCAGCGTGGACTACATCGCCGCGTGCGAAGAAGCCTTCCGCGACGTACGCCGCATGGAGCAGGACTACAACTCCCTGGTGGCGGCCGGTCCGCTGGTGGAAGCCCTGGCCAATGGCGTGAAGCAGCGCGATAGCCTGCGCGGCAAATTGCATCGCCTGTCGCCATTGCTCGATTCGTTGCTCGGCACCTGGTCGGACTACGCCAGTGCGCGCAAGGAAGAGCTGACCATCCAGGCCGAACACTACCGCAACGAGCAGGACTCGCTGCAGAACGACCAGCGCGGCGGTACTCAGGAACTGATGCGCCTGGAACGGGAAATCAGCGGCATCCAGCGCTGGCTCGGCGAACTGTCGGTGCTCAAGCATCGCTTTGCCCTGGTGGATGACGTCAAGGTCCTGGAGCAGCAACTGCTCGCCGCCAAGGACGCTCACGACGAACTGGCCGGCGCCCTGGCCCAGTCCCGGCAGTTCAGCGCCGAGGACCTGGAAGAGCGCCTGCGCGACCTGGAAAAACGCCTGAAGTCGGTCAAGCAGCAACTCGATCACGCCGACAACAACAGCTACGCCCGCCTGCGGGAAGAGTTCTCGCAGCAGGACGTCGAACGCCTGATGCGCCTGTTCAACAGCGCCCTGTTCAGCCTGCCACTGGGCGAACACGGCATCGCGCTGGACGAGAATGGCGAGTGGGTCAAATCCATGGAGCTGATCCTCGACGGCTTCAAGGGCGAGCGTTTCGAAGTGCCGGGCCTGTCCATCGACCTGTCCCACATCGAGCCACCCGCCCTGCAAGCCCTGGCCGACCGGGCCGCGTTGCGCGACCAGAAAGAACGCCTGGAAAAAGAACTCAAGCAGCTCAAGACCCAGCAAGCCGTGGCCGCCGACCGCGCCGCGAGCAAGACCCAGACCGAGGCGCTGTACCAGCAGGTCCTGGATGCGCAGAAAGCCCTGGAAGACTTCCGTCGCAGCCAGACCCTGAGTGCCGAGGAAGGTGAGAAGCTCGAGCAACTGGCGCAGATGGAAGCCGCCCAGGACGAACTCAAGCGCTCCAGCGATGCCTTCACCGAGCGCGTCCAGCAGTTGTCCGCCAAGTTGCAGTTGGTGGGCCGGCAGATCGCCGACATGGAAGCCAAGCAACGCACCCTCGACGACGCCCTGCGCCGTCGTCAATTGCTGCCAGCGGACCTGCCGTTCGGCACGCCGTTCATGGACCCGGTCGACGACTCCATGGACAACCTGCTGCCGCTGCTCAATGACTACCAGGACAGCTGGCAAGGGCTGCTGCGGGTCGACGGCCAGATCGAAGCGCTGTATGCCCAGGTGCGCCTCAAGGGCGTGGCCAAGTTCGACAGCGAAGACGACATGGAGCGACGCCTGCAACTGCTGATCAACGCCTATGCCCACCGCACCGACGAAGCCCTGACCCTGGGCAAGGCGCGCCGTGCGGCGGTGACCGACATCGCCCGAACGCTGCGCAACATCCGCAGCGACTACGACAGCCTCGAGCACCAACTGGCGCTGTTCAACCGCGAGATCAACAAGCGCCAGGTGTCCAACCTGCAGAGCTTCCGGATCGTCCTGGCGCCGAACAAGGAAGCGCTCAAGCACATCGACCAGATCATCCACAGCGCCGGCCAGTACGAGGAAGGCGAGACTTTGTCGGTGTTCGACCTAAGCCAGAGCGCCGAGCAGGACAACAAGAACGAAGAAGCCAAGGAGTACCTGGCGCGGCTGGTGGCGGCGAACCACAACCAGCTCGGCCTCAAGGACCTGTTCGAGCTGGCGTTCGAGATCACCAAGGTCAACGGCCAGCCAGTGATCCACACCGACATCGACGGCGCGGCGTCCAACGGCACCACCATGACCATCAAGGCGCTGACCAACATGTACTTGTTGCTGCACCTGATGGACCGCGAACAGGCCGGCCGCGTGCGCCTGCCGTACTACCTGGACGAAGCCGCGGACATCGACGAGAAAAACCAGGCCGCCCTGCTGGAAACCAGCCTGCAACTGGGCTTCGTGCCGATCCTGGCCAGTGTGAAGCCGCAAGTCTGCGCCAGTGTCGCCATCGACCTGGAAGGCGGCAGTGGGCCGAACGGCATCTACATCGACGAAGCGGACTGGAAATACATCCGTCGTCACGATGCGGTGAAGGCCACGGTGAATGTCCAGGCCGACGAGCCGGAGCTGGATCCGGTGTGAGGTGAATAGCCGGGCATGAAAAAGGCCGCGATCCATTGGATCGCGGCCTTTTTTATTGCGCCGGTTTTGAGTCCGTAGGAGCTGTCGAGTGCAACGAGGCTGCGATCTTTCCACTGCCATTGAGTCCAGAGCGAAAGATCAAGATCAAAAGATCGTCCGAACGCGGCCCGAGCCTTCGCCAGCTCCTACAGAGCCCAGCGGGAGCAAGCTCCCTCGCCACAAGTGCTACATCCAATAACCTTACTTACCGAGACTGATCTTCGGCGCCCAGGTCAGCCATTCATCTTCAAACTTATCGAACAGCGGGAAGGTCTGCTCCGGTCGTGCCGGGTTGCCCATTCGTTCGCCATCCGGCGTTGCGAACGCAATACCGCCCTGGATAAGCGTTTCAAGCGACTCGGTGCGCACCGTCGCGCCCTTGAACAGACCGAAGTCCAGACCGAAGCCACTGCTATTCCAGAAACGTGTGCCGCTGCGCACCAGTGGCGCATATTTGGGCTCGATCAGGATATGGATCAGCACCCGATCCGCGGTCTGGCCCAGTTCATAACCAGTAACCTTGCCCACCGTAATCTCGCGGTAGGTCACCGGCACGCCAGTCTTCAACGAACCACGGCGAGCCGCGCTCAGCACCAGGCTCAATCCCGCTTCGGGCACCGCGCTTTCCGGTGGGTTGGCCAGGGCCACGAAGCTTTTCTGCGGCCCGAGGTTTTTCGCCGAAGGCTGCACTTCAATGTATTGGCCGGTTACCAGGGTTTCCAGGTTGGAGGTCTTCATCAACCCCAACTCCGGCTTGACCACCCAGAACTGGGACCCGACCCGGGCAATGCGCTCGGGCACTTCGGTGATACGCGCCGTGAGCAGCACCGATTGCATGTCGGCGCTGAGATCAACATCCTCGATCTTGCCCACATCCAACCCTTTGAACCGGATCGGCGTACCACTGCGCAAACCATCGGCGCGATCGACCTTGATCGTGACCTCGGTGCCGCGCTGTTGTGCCGCTTCATGATCGGCAAACAGGCGGAAACGCGGGATGCGTCTTTTCAGCGGCACATTGGGCTCCGGTGTTTCGAAGGCAATCCCGCCGGCCATCAGGCTTTGCAGGGACTCGCTCTTGACCTGAATCCCGCCCGTCAAACCGCCCGTAAGGGTGATGCCACTGGCGTTCCAGAAACGTGTCGAGCCGTTGACCAATCCTTCGTATTCTTTCTCGATGTGCACACCAATGATCAGTTGCTTCTTCTTGCGGGAAAACTGGTAGCTCTGCACCGACCCGACCTTGACCTGCTTGTAGAGGATCGGACTGCCGACTTCCAGGGAACCGAGGTTTTCGGTCAGCAGGACCAAGTGCAAGCCCGGTGAACGCAAGTCCAGCGGCGGCGCCTTTGCCCTGGCTTCGTACTCGCGTTGCGGCGCGCCACCCTTGTCACCCGGTCGCACGGCGATGTAGTTGCCCTTGACCAACGCTTCCAGACCGGTGATCCCCGCCAGGGAAATCGACGGCTTGACGACCCAGAACTGCGTGCCGGTTACCAGGTAATCTTCGGCTAATGGGTCCAGGGTCAATTCAGCCGTGGCGCTGGACAGGTCCGGATCGACCTTGAGGGTCTTCAGGCTGCCGACCTGGATGCCTTTGTACATGACCGGTGTACGACCGGCCTGCAAGCCCTCGAAATCGCTGAGCTTGACCTTCACCCGGATGCCCGCCGCAGCGGCGTCAAAGTCTTCGTAAAGACGGAACGGCAGGCTTGGGTCCGTCGGCGGGCTGTCCTTGCGGCTTTCCGGGGTGGCGAAGGCAATCCCGCCGGCCACGATGCTGGCCAGGGACTCGCTGCGCACTTTGACGCCCGAGAGGTTGGCATCGATGCTGATGCCACTGGCGTTCCAGAAACGCGTGTGTTTACGCACCAGGCTGGCGTAGGTCGGTTCGATGAAGACCTTGATTTCGACGGTGCGCTGGTCTTCGGAGAGCAGGTAGCTTTTCACCTGGCCGACCTGGATCTGCTTGTAGAACACCGGGCTGCCGCGGTTCAGCGACCCCAATCGTTCAGCCTTGATGGTCAGGTGCAAACCCGGCTTGGCATCCGACAGGGGTGGCTCTTCGACCAAGGCCTTGAATTTACGGGCCGATTCGCCTTCACCCGGGCTGATAGCAACGTAGTTGCCCGATACCAGGGTTTCCAGGCCGGTGATACCGGCCAGGCTCACGCTCGGCTTGACCAGCCAGAAACGTGTTCCGGTCTTGAGGTATTGCTCGACATCCTTGTTCATCTCGACCGTCGCGACCACCCCCTTGGAGCTGCCTTCGTCATCGAGTGTAAGGGCCGTCACTTTTCCGACCGGCATCCCTTTGTAGACGACTTCGGTTTTGTTGACCTGGATGCCTTCGCCACTCTCAAAGCGCACATTGATCTCGATTCCGGTCTCGTTATAAGCCCGCCAGCCGAGCCAGCCGCCGATGATCAACGCAATCAGCGGCAGGACCCAGATGGCCGACCAGTTCGAAGCCGGTCGGGTTTTAGCGGTAGGCAAATCAGTCATGGTCGTCATCCGACTCCGTGTTATCCCAAATCAGTCGGGGATCGAAGGTTACTGCGGCAATCATTGTCAAAATCACTACGCTGGCGAAAGCAATCGCGCCGAGACCGGCTTCGACACTGGCGAGCCGCCCAAAATTCACCACCGCCACCAGAATGGCGATCACGAAAATATCGAGCATCGACCAACGGCCAATGAACTCGATGAAACGGTACATAAGGATGCGTTGCCGTGCCGACATGGGCTGGTGCCGCTGCACGGAAAACAGTAACAAGGCGATACCCACCAGCTTGAAAGTGGGCACCAGGATACTGGCGATGAACACCACGGCGGCAATAGGAATCATGCCGTGTTGTACCAACTCGATGACGCCGGACATGATCGTACTCGGGGCGCCTTGGCCCAGCGAGTTGACGGTCATGATCGGCAACATATTGGCCGGAATATAAAGAATCGCGGCTGTGATCAACAATGCCCAGGTTCGCATCAAGCTGTTCGGGCGCCGGGGGTGAACCAGCGCGCCGCAGCGAGTACAGGTTTGGTTGTCGGCTTCAGCATCCTGCCGATTCAACTCATGGCATTCCGCACAGATCAGAATCCCTGCATCAATCGCCCGCATGGGCATCTTCTCCTGATAACGCCTGCCAGACCTGATGCGGTGACATCACCACCTCCAACCAGACCTGGACCAGCAACAAACTGATGAAGCACACCAGGCCAAGGCCTATGGTCATGGCCGCCATGTCTGCCAACTTGACGATGGCCACCAGCACGCCCATGAGGTAGACCTCAAGCATCCCCCAGTCTCGTAAATGGTGATAAATGCGGTAGAGCAGCAAACCGTAGCTACGGCCAACGTCCAAGCGAATGGTCAGCAGCACAGCCAACTGGCAAAGCAACTTGAGTAGTGGAATACCCATGCTGCACAGGAACACCACCGCCGATACACCTTGCATACCGGTATCGAACAGACCGACCACGCCACTCCAAACGGTGTCCTGGGAGGACTGCCCGAGCAGATTGAGTTGCATGATGGGTAAGAAGTTGGCCGGCACATATAACAGCAGGGCGGCGATCACCAAGGCAAGACTGCGTTCGACTACATTGTGCCGGTGAGCATAGAGCTCATAGCCACAGCGGGGGCACTCGGCTTTTTCACCATGGGCCAGCTGAGGCTTGCGCATCAACAGGTCGCACTCATGACACGCCACCAGATCGCTCAGGGGTAGATCTGACAACCTATCAATGTCTGACGGATCGGGCATAAACAGCTCTGGCTCAGCTAAAGTGGGGCTATTCTAGTGCTCCAGCTCGGAAATAACTGTGCAAATTTATCACGAGCTTTCGCAGACTTTCCTGCGGAAAAAAACAAAACCCCTACCTGCGTCAGCAGATAGGGGTTTCGGAATTT
>NZ_ATLN01000049.1:0-13454 GCF_000416195.1 Pseudomonas sp. CFII68 | reverse complement strand
AGCCCCGTACCATAGAATCTCCCACAGGGTTTCTGTTCAGTTCAAGATTGAGGCTCAGCCTGTCACCAACTGCCGCACCGCGACGATTTCCGGCAGGTCGCTGCGGGCCATGTACACCCGCAAAGGTTCGCAAAGATTGATCCGCTCGTCGATGTTCTGGTCCAGCAGCAACTGGATGCGCTCGCGACTCAAGGCCATGGTGCCGTCTGCCACAGGGGCCCAGACAAATTCGCAGGTGGGGATAATGCCGTCGTCGGCCACGTCCATGCCGAAAGCGTCTTCGCTGAACCGTACGATGTATTGGCCAGTCTTGCGGTTCAGGCCAACAAAACCCTTGAGCTGGTCGGCGGCCTGGCAGATGAATGTCGAAGTGGTGCGCATGGTAAACCTCATGGATACGTCCCTCGGGACGTCTGATCGATGGTTTACACGCAGGACAAGCGAACACAGAATTTAAGGTCTCCCTCTGCCGGGGAAACTGGTGCGACCGAGATTACCGTAGACCTGCTTGAAAAGCATCACAACAGAGGTATCCGTCGCAGTTTCGATTAATCGAGCTTGATGAACCGGGCAGAGTCGAAAGGAGCTCGACCGGCCCGGACCATCAGGTTGATACCTCGTTATGGCCTGAAGATTGGATGGACCAGTTCTAATGAGGCTTGCTCATAGGCATAGGCAAACCCCAACAACCCGGCGTCTCCCCACATGGAACCGATAAACAATATAGAAGTTGGCTCACCGCTCTGCTCCACACCGGTCGGTACGGTGATAATAGGATAGCCAGCAATTGCCGTACTCGGCTGGGCTATACCGTCAAGGTCAGCCACCATGGCATCCAGCGTGTGATCGCGGAATTGTGTGTCAATCATATTTTTAAAACTGACCTGTATCGGCTGCCATAGAGCATTGATTTCTTCTTCATTCAACGTTTGCGCATTGATTTGCTCAAGCATCCGCTGGCCATAGTTTTCTTGCACCGGATTTCGCTCGTTGAAATCAATCAAATGGTCAATAGTCGCAATTGGCAAACCGCTACGCGTATTCAAGTAAGCCTGCAATTCGAGCTTCATTCCCGCCATCATCACCTGAAAATAATTACTAATATCCGGCAAACTTAAAGTCACCGGGACCAGAGTAGCTCCATTACCCTGAACGGTTTTCAGTGCTGCGCAAAATTGAGGGCTGAGGTCGTGCACCATCCCGTTACCTAAATCACATTGCGAACGATCCAGGGTCCTTATAACGGGGGGTAACAGTGGAAAAGTACCACTGAATCTTTGTCCCTCATCCAAAACCACGCCAATCCGTTTCCCTTGCAACGCCTCGGTCGTTAAAGCGCTGGTGTAATCGGTGCCTTGCGGAGCATCCGCGGTAGGTGGGTCGGTGGGGTCGGTGCCTGCCAACTGGTTCAATAGCAAAGCGACATCGTAAACCGTGCGGGCCATCGGCCCCGGGGTATCCTGCCGCCGGGTAATTGGAATGACACCCGAGCGACTCACTAACCCAAGACTGGGTTTGAAACCAACGACCCCATTGGCGGCGGATGGGCAGATGATCGAGCCATTGGTCTCGGTGCCCACCGAAATCGGCGCAAAACCTGCAGCCAGGCTGGCAGCCGAGCCGGAGCTGGAGCCACAGGTACCTGCGCTTAACACGTGGGGGTTGAGTCCTTGTCCACCTCGGCCGCTCCAACCCCGCGGCGCTCCCGAGTCCCTCATGCCAGCCCATTCGCTCATGTTCGCTTTGCCCAGGATAATGGCGCCGGCGTCGCGTAGCTGCTTGATGACGAACGCATCTTGCGCGGCCGGCACCCCTACCATCGCCAGTGAGCCGGCGGAAGTCTGCATCTGGTCCGCCGTGTTGATATTGTCTTTGATTAATATAGGTATACCGTGCAATGGACTTCGAACGTTACCGCTCGCACGCTCACCGTCGCGTAACGCGGCATCTGCCAAGGCTTGGGGATTCAGTTCAAGGACAGCCTTGAGATGGGGGCCTTCTTTATCCAGCGCCTGGATCCGGTTGTTCAGATAATTCACCAGTTCCACTGAAGTAAGCTGATTGTCAGTCAATCGTTGATTGAGTTCCGTGACGCTCAAGTACTCATACGCCTGCCCGGCATCTTCCGTTGTTTTCGCCTGGGCGTGGACAGCGCACGCGATCAACGATAAAAATCCGAGCTTAGCCATCCACAATGTGCATCGTATAGTCATGTTAGTCCTTGATATGGAGAATACGAGCGAGCCGTTTCGCTCTGCTGCTCATGGTAAGAGCCGAAAACAACAGAGACACCGTTAGAACTGTTAAGGCGTATTGCTTGTTTTTAGCCACGTCAGACAAACCGGGAAACTACAGCTATTCACGGCAGTTTCTGCGAGCTAATCGCTGCGGACCAGGAAGTGTCTTGTAAATATTTAGAAAGTCGCCGCAGGCGCTCGCCGCTTTCGATGCCAGAAAAAATCCGCTGAGACAAACGGTCTGCATAGCAGCCAAAGGCGAGGAAAAAATCTGCTTCGAGAAAGATTATGTCGGTCTAGCGATAGCGCCGAATGCGTTCAATTGTTAAAAGAGAGGTCTTTGCAAATCACGAAAGGATTTCGAGTATGCCTGTCACCTTCACCCGCACCGCCTTGATGCTGAGCCTGTTGCTCGGCTTCGGCCAGGCCCAAGCGTCCGAGGCCCCGAACCCCAAGGCCTTGGCAGCCCTCCAGGGCATTCCGCACCCCGCTGTGATCGCCCACCGCGGCGCCTCGTTCGACGCGCCGGAATCCACCGCTGCCGCCTACAAGCTGGCCCGCGACCTGGGCGCCGACTACCTGGAACTGGACCTGCAACGCAGCAAGGACGGCGTGTTGTTCGTCCTGCATGACGACAGCCTGCTGCGCACCACGGATGTCGCGGTCAAATTCCCCGAGCGCAAGGGCAGCACCGCCAACGAATTCACCATGGCGGAGCTCAAAACCCTCGATGCCGGCAGTTGGTTCAACACCGCTTACCCGGACCGCGCGCGCCCTTCGTTCACCGGCCTGAAAATCCTGACCCTCGATGAGGTGATCAATATCGCCGAGGGCAACCCGCAGCAAAAACCCGGGCTGTACATCGAAACCAAGGCGCCGAAGCTGTTCCCTGGCATCGAGCGCGACCTGAAGGACAAACTGCAGGACCGCGGCTGGCTGAGCCCGGCCGGGTCGAAACTGGCCAAGCGGGCCACGGGGGTCGGCCAGGGCAAAGGCAAAGTGGTCTTGCAGACCTTTGAAAAGAGCAGCCTCGAACTGCTGCACAAAGAGATGCCGAAGGTGCCGAAGATCCTGCTGTTGTGGGTGGGCGAAGGCAACATCGAGCCCAAATCCAAGGTGCCTTTCGCCGAGTCCGGCGAAACGGACAAGGCCGCCTATTACGCCAAGCAGGAACCCAAGGACAAGGCTGAATTCGAAAAATGGATTCAGTACGCCAAAGCCCAGGGCGCCATTGGTACCGGGCCATCCGCGGCGCTGACCCATGGCGGCAGCCAGAGTTACGCGGACCTGGTGCAGCCGTGGATGAACCAGTACACCCATGACCAGGGTCTGCTGGTGCATGTCTACACTGTTGATGAGCCGGTGGACTTCAAGAAAGTGATGGATGCCGGCGTGGATGGCATTTTCACCAATCGGGCCAGTGAGTTGCTCAAGTACTTCAAGCGTCCCGAAACAGGCGGTGTGGCGCAACTATTGGAGAAGAACGGTTACTGAAACATCAGGACCGGGTCGGTGCAGTCGCGGCAAGTTTTCCGAATTAAGGGTGAATTAAGTTGCCACAGATAATCTGAGCCCACTTAAACGACTCACCCTTAACGACACCAAGGAATGAACTCATGAAAACGTTGACTGCCCTGTTTACCGCTGCCGCCCTGACCCTCACCGCTGGCCTGGCCCAGGCGGATGTTCGCGTCGATCAGATTCCTCAACTGGTCAAGGAAGGCAAGATCAAGTCCCTTGAATCGATGAACGAAGAAGCCCTGAAGTTGCACCCGGGCGCGACCATCACCGACACCGACCTGGATAACCACTTCAACGGTTATGAATATGAAGTCGAATTGAAAACCGCCGATGGCAAAGAGTTTGATGTTGATTTCGATGCCACGACCGGCAAAGTCTTGAGCAACAAGCAAGACACTTGATCCATCAGCAAAAAAAGAGCCGCGCAACCTTAGGGTTGCGCGGCTCTTTTGCGTTTATCAATACCTGTCGAGAACTACAGTCAGGCACTCAACCGCGCCGTCACTTCATTCAACTGTCCTGACAAACCGTGCAAATCCCGACTGGCCGCTTCGGTGCGCTGCACATTGTCCTGGTTAGTGCTGGCAATGCAGGTGATTTCAGTCAGGTTGCGGGAAATGTCTTCGGCCACGGAAGTCTGCTCTTCGGCTGCAGTGGCGATCTGGCGGTTCATGTCGCGAATCGCTTCGACAGCCTGGGTGATGCGTTCGAGCATCACACCGGCCTGGGTCACTTGCTCCACACTTTCTTCACTGCGCGACTGCCCGCTCTCAATGGCATGGGCCGCGTCCACCGCACCCGTTTGTACAGTCTGGATAATCTGGTTGATCTCGATGATCGACGAGGCCGTGCGCTGGGCCAGGCTGCGTACCTCATCGGCGACTACCGCGAAACCGCGCCCCGCCTCCCCCGCCCGCGCGGCCTCAATGGCAGCATTGAGGGCCAGCAGGTTGGTCTGTTCGGCGATCCCGCGGATCACCTCCAACACCTTGCCGATGCGCCCGCTGTCGGTTTCCAACTGACGGATGACCGTGGCTGTGTTGGCGATCTCGCCGCGCATCCGGGTGATGGTGTGGATGGTCCCCTGCATGACCTTCCCGCCCTGTTGCGCCGATTGATCGGCGTCATCGGCCGCCTGCGCCGCGTCGGCGGCATGACGGGCCACTTCCTGGGCCGTGGCGGACATTTCGTTCATCGCCGTCGCCACCTGATCGGTGCGTTCGAATTGCTCGCTGGTGCCCTGGCTCATCAGGCTGGCGATGGAGTTGAGTTCACCGCTGGCACTGTCCAGTTCCGTGGCACTGCGTTGCAGGCGGGTAAAGGTTTCGGCAAGGAAATCACGCAACGTGTTGGCCGCTACCGCCAGATTGCCCAGCTCGTCCTGACGGTTGCTCGTCACACGCTCGGCGAAACGCCCCTGACTGAGTCGGGTCACGTAGTCGATCAGGTTACGGATCGGCTGAACCAGGTTGCGATTGACCAGCCACAGGCTGAACAACCCGATCAGCACGCCCGACACCAGCATGATCACGGTGCCCAGCATAATCGTGCGATCGGCACCGGCACTGATCAGCGTCGATTGCTCGGTGCCCAGCTTGCGCAGCTCCACCACCAGCGCGCTCATTTGCTCACTGGCCGCACGGTCCACGCCCTTGACCGCCGCATCACCCGCCGCCGCATCGCCACCGGAGGCGACAAATGCGTCACGGCCCTTTTGGTAGGCGACGCCCAACTGACGATGTTCATCGCGCAGGGTCTCGATACGCGTCTTGATCGGCGCCGGCACGCCTTCACGCCCGCTCAACTCACCAAGGAGGCCTTGGACATCACGCTGACGCTCCTCGAACTGCTTCCAGTATTTATCCAGGTCCGCCGGCTGCTTGCCGCGCAGCAGGACGTTTTTCCATTCCTGCACCTGCACCTTGAACTGCAGGTTGGCCTCGTCAATCAACTGCGAGGCACGCAACGGCCCATCGATCAGGTTGCGATAGTTCTGGACACCATTGGAAAGGAAATGAAAGGACGCCAGGGCGATCAGCAATATCGCCAGCAGGCTGCCGCTCAACAGGGCGAGAATCTGGGCTCGAAGGGATTTTTGTAGAATCATGGGGAGCAATCTCTAAGCAAGGAGAACAGGAACGACGTCCCGACCTCCATGTCCGCAACACACCGCGTCGCCCCCCCAATACGGGGGATATGCACATACCATCGGCCTGCGCGGGGCATTCTTGAACCTTGGCGACGGCCGGTAGCGCCAGCTTGGCAGTGCGAAAGGAACTGTCACAAAACCATCAAGAAAGCTTGCGAAGATGGCGTTCAAGTGAACCTGTAGCCGCCACAGGCACTTCCCGCCAGCGAGACTTCATGAACCACAGCATCGATCAAAGCCACCGTGATCCGGACCTGTTCGGCCTGCTTTACGGGTTCCGTTTCCGCCCCGGCGAACGCGGGCAGGAGATCGATTCGGCCCAGGCCTTACGGAGCCTGCAACACCCGCAAGACTCGGATGAGTTCCTCTGGCTGCACTTGAACCTGGCCCACGCTGCGTGCGAGCGCTGGATGAAAGGTCACCTGGCCCTGCCCCAGGAGTTTTTCGAAGCCTTGCACGAAGGCTCGCGCTCGACCCGCATCGAGCATGTCGACTCGGCGTTGCTGGCCGTGGTGAACGATGTCGTGTTCAACCTCAGCAACATGGTGTCCTCGGATGTCTCCACATTGTGGGTTTGCGTGCACAGTCGATTGATCGTCAGCGCGCGGCTGCAACCCCTGCACTCGGTCGACAAGCTGCGCTCGTCGGTGAAGGCCGGCGAGTGCTTTCGCTCGCCAGTGGAATTACTCGTGCACTTGCTGCGCGACCAGGGCGAAGTGCTGACCCAGATCGTGCGCAAGACCAGCCTGAGCGTCGATCAGGTCGAAGATCAGTTGCTGTCCTCGCGCCTGTCCACCAACCGCGCCGAGCTGGGCAGCAACCGCCGGGTGCTGGTGCGCTTGCAGCGCTTGCTGGCCTTGGAGCCGGGTTCATTGCTGCGTCTGCTCAACCGCCCGCCGCAATGGTTGCAGAAAGAAGACGTCAAGGAGCTGCGCAAATCCACCGAGGAGTTCGCCCTGATCATCAACGATCTCACCGCGTTGAGCGAACGGATCAAGCTGCTCCAGGAAGAAATCGCCGCCAACCTCAACGAACAAAGCAACCGCACCCTGTTCACCCTGACGGTGGTCACGGTATTGGCGTTGCCCATCAACATCATTGCCGGTTTCTTTGGCATGAACGTCGGTGGCGTGCCGCTTGCCGGCGATCCCGAAGGCTTCTGGATCCTGGTGGCGCTGGTGGCAACCTTCACGCTAATTGCCGGCCGCTGGGCATTTCGCAAGCGACGTGACTATTGAACATGACGTGTCTAGACAATCCCTTTTGTCGGCCCAACGGGATTTAAAAGTCTTTTTGTCATTTCTCCTGCTGTATCCTGCCCAGGCTTTGTAAAAGCGCGGATCTACCAGATCTATCCACAGACTTTGCGAGGAGCGCGATATGCACGAGATCCCTAATCTCCCCTTCCCAAGCCTGCACGACACTGAGCAGACGACCACGCTACGAGCCGCAGGGCAACCAGACGCCCAGCAACCCGAGCCCAAAGAAGCCACTGAACGCCGCCAGGCCGACAGCGAAGACTGATTGACCCGCACCACCAGACCGTGTGGAAAGCGCTAAAATGCGCTTTCCACACTGCCTGAATCCCGAGCCCTCCATGACCGATGACACCCCTCCCTTCAGCGAAGCCCAGGCCAGCGTGCTGATCGGCACTGCCGAAAAAATGGTCGAGATCTGGACCCGCCTTCCTGCCGAGAAACAAGCGGCCCTGCTGGCGCGCTTTGGCAGCGAAGAAAACGCCATTGCCGCACTGGTGACCACACGCCTGGTCAGCGGTGAGAACGGCAACTGAACCACCGTTGGGCAAATAGTTTTACTTTTCCCCGCCCTGATCCCACGGTCACCGTTATCATAAGCAGCCTATCTATCCTGCTGCTCCGTGGACCTTTACCCCATGTCAGATTCCCAGCGCCCCCTGGCGGTCACGCTGCAAGTCGTTTCCATCGTCCTGTTCACCTTCATCGGCTATCTGAATATCGGCATTCCCCTGGCCGTGCTGCCCGGGTTCGTCCACGGCGAACTGGGCTTCGGCGCGGTGATCGCCGGGTTGGTGATCAGCGTGCAATACCTGGCCACCCTGCTCAGTCGTCCTTACGCCGGGCGAATCATCGATAACCTGGGGAGCAAGCGCGCGGTGATGTTCGGCCTCGCCGGCTGCGGGCTGAGCGGTGTGTTCATGCTGGTGTCTGCCTGGACGTCCCACCTGCCCACGTTCAGTCTGATCAGCCTGCTGATCGGTCGCCTGGTGCTCGGCAGCGCGGAAAGCCTGGTCGGTTCGGGTTCGATTGGCTGGGGCATCGGCCGAGTCGGCGCGGCGAATACCGCCAAAGTGATTTCCTGGAACGGTATCGCCAGTTACGGCGCGCTGGCGATCGGCGCACCGCTGGGGGTGTGGCTGGTCAATGCGCTGGGACTGTGGAGCATGGGCGTGAGCATTATCTTGCTCGGTTTGCTGGGGTTGGCATTGGCCTGGCGCAAAACCGCCGCGCCCATCGTCACTGGCGAACGCCTGCCGTTCATGCACGTACTGGGACGTGTGCTGCCACACGGCTGCGGCCTGGCCCTGGGTTCCATCGGGTTTGGCACCATCGCGACCTTCATCACCCTGTACTACGCCACCCAGCACTGGGACAACGCCGTGCTGTGCCTGAGCCTGTTCGGCGCCAGCTTCATCGGCGCGCGCCTGCTGTTCGGCAACCTGATCAACCGTCTGGGCGGCTTTCGCGTGGCGATTGCCTGCCTGTCGGTGGAAACCCTGGGCCTGTTGCTGTTGTGGCTCGCACCGGATGCCCACTGGGCCCTGGCGGGCGCGGCGTTGAGCGGCTTCGGCTTTTCCCTGGTGTTTCCGGCGCTGGGCGTGGAAGCGGTCAACCTGGTGCCGGCCTCCAGCCGCGGGGCGGCGGTGGGCGCTTATTCACTGTTCATTGATTTGTCGCTGGGAATCACCGGACCGCTGGCCGGTGCGATTGCCGCCGGCTTCGGCTTTGCCTCGATCTTTCTGTTCGCCGCACTCGCGGCCCTGGGCGGGTTGGCATTGAGCGTCTACCTGTACCGACAGGCGCCGAGGCATCGCCAGGAACGGGAGAAAAGCTAGAAGTCCACCTTGCCGCGTCCGGCCTTGATCGAGCCGCGCTTGGTCTTGGATTCCAGGCGACGCTTTTTCGAACCCAGGGTCGGTTTGGTCGGACGGCGCTTCTTTTCGACCTTGGTGGCGCTGAGGATCAGTTCGGTCAGGCGCTCCAGGGCATCGGCCCGGTTCTGTTCCTGCGTGCGGTATTGCTGGGCCTTGATGATCAATACACCGTCGCTGGTAATGCGACTGTCGCGCAGCGCCAGCAGCCGCTCCTTGTAGAACTCGGGCAGCGACGAGGCCGGAATGTCGAAGCGCAAATGCACGGCGCTGGAGACCTTGTTGACGTTCTGCCCCCCTGCCCCCTGGGCGCGGATGGCCGTCAGCTCGATCTCGGCGTCCGGGATGTGCACGGTGTTGGAAATGACCAGCATGGAAAGTGTCCGGTATCAGGACCCACAGGATACCCGAAACAGCTGGAATGAAGATTGCGAGAGCCTGACCTGTGGAACTGGTCTGTGGAATAGGTCTGTGGAATAGGTCTGTGGAATAGGTCTGTGGAATAGGTCTGTGGGAGCAAGGCTTGCCCGCGATGCAGTCACCTCGGTGCAGCTGATGGACCGAGGCGATGCCATCGCGGGCAAGCCTTGCTCCCACAGACCTTGTTCCCAGAGTTCTTGCTTCCAGAGTTCTTGCTTCCACAGGATTTGTGTCTTGCCTGAAACGACAAACCCGGCACTTGGCCGGGTTTGTTGTATTTCAGGCTGGCTTACTTGGCAGCAGCCGCCACCGCCAGTTCATGCCGGGCACTGCGCTTGTTCTTGATCACGTAGCACACCCACATGAACACCACCCACACCGGAATCGCATAGACCGATACCTGGATGCCGGGGATCAGCAGCATCACGCCCAGGATGAACACCACGAACGCCAGGCAGAGGTAGTTGCCGTACGGGTACCACAGCGCCTTGAACAGCGGCGTCTGGCGGGTCTGGTTCATGTGCTGGCGGAACTTGAAGTGCGAGTAGCTGATCATCGCCCAGTTGATCACCAGGGTCGCGACCACCAGCGACATCAGCAACTCCAACGCATGCTGCGGGACCAGGTAGTTCAACAGCACCGCCACCAGCGTGACCGCCGCCGAGGCGAGGATCGAACGCACCGGCACGCCGCGCTTGTCGATCTTGGACAAGGCCTTGGGTGCATCGCCCTGCTCGGCCATGCCCAGCAACATGCGGCTGTTGCAATAGGTGCCGCTGTTGTACACCGACAGCGCGGCGGTCAGCACGACGAAGTTGAGGATATGCGCCGCGGTGTTGCTACCCAGCATCGAGAACACCTGCACGAACGGGCTGCCGCTGTAGGCATCGCCGGAAGCGTTGAGCGTGGTCAGCAGACTGTCCCAAGGGGTCAGGGACAACAGCACCACGAGCGCACCGATGTAGAAAATCAGGATCCGGTAGATCACCTGGTTGATGGCCTTGGGAATCACGGTTTTCGGTTTGTCGGCCTCGGCGGCGGTGAAACCGAGCATTTCCAGGCCACCGAAGGAGAACATGATGATCGCCATGGCCATCACCAGCCCGCTGACGCCGTTGGGGAAAAACCCACCGTGGGACCACAGGTTGGTCACCGACGCTTGCGGCCCGCCGTCGCCACTGACCAGCAAATAGCTGCCCAGGGCAATCATGCCGACAATCGCCACGACCTTGATGATCGCGAACCAGAACTCGGCCTCGCCGAAGACTTTGACGTTGGCCAGGTTGATGACGTTGATCAGGATGAAAAACGCCGCCGCGGACACCCAGGTCGGAATGTCCGGGGCCCAGTAATGGATGTACTTGCCGACTGCAGTCAGTTCGGACATGCCCACCAGGATGTAGAGAATCCAGCAGTTCCAACCCGACAGGAACCCGGCGAAACCGCCCCAGTACTTATGGGCAAAGTGGCTGAAGGAACCGGCCACCGGCTCTTCGACGATCATTTCACCCAACTGGCGCATGATCATGAAGGCGATGAGGCCGCAGATGGCGTAGCCAAGGATCATCGACGGGCCGGCTGATTTCAGCACCCCCGCCGAGCCGAGGAACAGGCCGGTACCGATCGCGCCACCGAGGGCGATCAGTTGAATGTGGCGATTTTTCAGGCCGCGTTTCAGCTCGCCCGAATGGGTATTTTCTACAGCGGTCATGCGTCACCTATTTGTTTTTATCTGTGACGAAATCGAACCCGACACGTTTGTGGCGTGGCGGAGTGAACAAGGCGGATAACCTTGAAAATGCGTGGGTACGCGAAGGGTCACAGTAAAACGCCGCGCATTGTACACTGCGGCCCTCCTGCTGCCAGACACCACCGGATCAGCGTCTCCCCCCGCACTTCAGGTATGGCCCGCATCTGACCCTTCCCGTTGGCCTGAAACAAGCGCTGCGAAGTATCAAAAAACGCGTCAAACCGGGGCCCTCGGCAGCTTTTTCTTACAGCCACCCTAAACGCCGATAGCGGCCCGTTCACAAGGCAAAAATCGTCAGCATTCCTTTACGGTGCGTAACGCAAACTTTCCAAAGAGGAAATTTCCGTAGGCTGACTGCAAATTGACGGTAGGTAGCTACCTATTTAAAAAAACACCCAGGCGGCTGTTTTTGAATGAGTAATGTTGTCACTGAAAATGGAACAAAAAGTTCATACAAAAAAAATAAAAATTATTTTTTTGCAATCCAAAAAACCCTCGACTAGGTTTCCACCGACTTGCCAAGGCATCGTGCCGACAAGTTCTGCGGTGCCGTTGCCGGCCTGTTTCCATTCGCCGAATCGACCCGCAAATTTCCGTAAAAGTCATCTAGGAGATTCACTATGCAAGCACTGGACAAAGACTTGGAAACCGAACTGCAACTGGACGAATGGTTTGAAGCCCCAACCCATGAAGCCGCCGTTGAAATGATGCAGGCCGACGCCGTCGTTCCGTTCGGCACGGCGATGTGGCCTCTGTAGGCACCGCCCGGCGGAGGCGATCCGGCCGGTCGACTCCGCCACTAGTTGCCGGCGGTCAGGGACGTTAAATGAACTTGTCAGGGAAGAAAAAGCATGGACACACAACGAGCCATCTCACATTTCCTTTACTACCTCGAACACCATCCCGCCCTGGTCGGCATCCAGCCCGCCAAGGTGTTGCTTGGCCATACCGCTGACTACGAAGCGCTGACCGGCGCCATTGCCGAGCAGGCGGGCAGCGGCTCGCCCTTCCGGTTCAGCGCCATGCGCCTGGACCTTGAACCCACGGAGCGCCTGTCCAAGGCCATTGCCGACAGCGATCTGTATATTTTCTTCTACGACTCCTCCACCTTGCCCAACCCTCGCCCCGACGGCCCGGACTTTGTCCGCGCGCTGCAAGGCGTGATGGCCGACAACTGGAAGAAATCACTGCTGTTCAAGGACTACGGCGACTACTTCTACGACACCTTCAGCGTGATTCCCCAGCGTATCGCCGGGCTCAACAGTCACCTGATCCGGCGCATGTCCCAGGCGACGACCTTGAGTTTCCAGGATGACCACGGTTCGTATTTCGACACCGCCCTGGGCGGCGTGAAAAAATGGACCGACATCAACGGCCTCGGCAACTACGACTTGGCCCCCGGCGAAATCGCCACCCACAGCGACACCATCAATGGCCGCGTGAATTTCGTCGGCACCTTCCTGAGCACCATCCCGTTCGCGCGCAAATACGGCGTGCTGCAATCGCCGCTGGAGCTGTGGATCGAAGACTCCACCATCCAGAAAATCGCCACCGACGTACCGGGCCTGGAGCACGACTTCAACAAATACCTGGACGCCAACCCGTCCAACCGCCGCATCGAGGAACTGGGGATCGGCACCAACGAAGGGGTCAAGAGCCTGTACGCCCGCAATGCCGGTTTCGAAGAACGGCATTGCGGCCTGCACCTGGGGCTCGGCGGCGGGGCCAAGGGCAGCCATCACCTGGATCTGATTTTCGAGAAGGGGATGTTGGCGCTGGATAATGAGCCGATGTTTGATGGGCGGTTTGTGCTTTAGAGGTGGCTGCGAGGCTACTGGCCTCTTCGCGAGCAGGCTCGCTCCCACACTGGATCGCCGGTGATCACAAATGCTATGTCCACTGAAGATCAAATGTGGGAGCGGGCTTGCTCGCGAAGGCGGACTCACCTGCGCCCCATCACTAAAGCCTGCTCAAAAAAAACGCCAACCCGAAGGTTGGCGTTTTTCATGGGCGACTGCCGATCACTCCGGCTTACGACGCCCAAACCCCGGACGCTGTCCCGAACCTGCCGGTGCACCACGGCGTTTACCCGATGGCGCATCGCGGTCGGCCAGGATGATACCCGGGCGTTTTTTCGGCGCTGGCTTGGCCGGGCGCTTGGTGTCGACCGGGCGATCGGCGACTGGCGTACCGCGACCAGCCGGGGCACCGCGACCTTCGCCGCGCTCAGTGCGACCATTGGCCGGA
>NZ_ATLN01000048.1:0-12419 GCF_000416195.1 Pseudomonas sp. CFII68 | reverse complement strand
AGTGGCCGTTACCGCAGCAATGGATATGTACCCAGCCAACAAAACCCTGACCGGCTGTCAGGCCGCCATCGCGAGCAAGCTCGCTCCCACAGTTTGATCGAAGTACAACCGGGAGAGACAGGTCGGCTATTAGGCCGCCTCGCGAGCAAGCTTTGCTCCCACAGACTTGACGGGGGTACGGCCGGGAGAGACAGCCTCGTCCCCGAAACAACAAGGCGCCACCCAGGGAAGCCGCAGGTTGCGCCGAGTACCACCCTCAACGTATGGGCAATGACGGTGCAACGCACATCCCACCCTAACGCACGAATGCCAGCACAAATGCTCCAGCAGAATTGGATCAAGACCATCGTCAGCATGAATGAAGCAAGCACATCAAGCGCGCAAAAAATGGCGAACATGCTGCAATGATTTACATCTGCCCCCCCCGATAACCGACAACTGACTGGAACGATAAACAGGGATTTCAAACTCAGCCCATGGTCCTAATACCCCTCTACGGCGCGGGTTTTAAGAGGTAACACCCGCCCATTCCCGGTGCACTACAGCCGAAAAACGCCCCCGAAAAGAGCGCTATTTGCCCCGAAAAAACACGCGCAAACGATCAAATGCGTCGAAAGTTACACAGATGCGACATTAAGGTACGTTCGTGCCACTGTTTCGGGCTTGTGGCCGCTCTGGATCTTGCATTGGGTATGGGGCCTGCATAAGTATCCGCAGGACGACTCACGAGGTCGCCCTCAAATCCAAAAATGACAACAAATCATGAGGCCAACATGCTTAAACAAGCGGTCATTCCGTTTTTAGTCGGCGCAAGCTTATTAGCCAGCGCACCTTTCGCCCAAGCCGCGACTAACCTGGTGTTCTGCTCCGAAGGGAGCCCGGCCGGTTTTGACCCTGGTCAGTACACCACCGGAACCGACTTCGACGCCTCTGCAGAGACCATGTTCAACCGCCTGACCCAGTTCGAACGTGGCGGCACCGCCGTGATTCCTGGCCTGGCGAACAAGTGGGATATTTCCGAAGACGGCCTGACCTACACCTTCCATCTGCGTGAAGGCGTCAAGTTCCACACCACCCCGTACTTCAAGCCGACCCGCGAATTCAACGCCGACGACGTGCTGTTCACCTTCAATCGCATGATCAGCAAGGATGACCCGTTCCGTAAGGCCTACCCGACCGAGTTCCCGTACTTCACCGACATGGGGATGGACACCAACATCACCAAGATCGATAAAGTCGACGACCACACTGTCAAGTTCACCCTCAAGGATGTCGACGCCGCGTTCATCCAGAACATGGCCATGAGCTTCGCCTCGATCCAGTCCGCCGAATACGCCGCCCAGTTGCTCAAGGAAGGCAAGGCCTCCGACATCAACCAGAAGCCAGTCGGCACCGGCCCGTTCGTGTTCAAGAGCTACCAGAAAGACTCCAACATCCGCTACACCGGGAACAAGGACTACTGGATACCTGACGACGTGAAGATCGACAACCTGATCTTCGCCATCACCACCGACCCGTCGGTGCGCATGCAGAAACTCAAGAAAAACGAATGCCAGATCACCCTCTTCCCACGCCCGGCCGACCTCAAGGCCCTGAAGGAAGATAAAACGCTGAAGATGCCTGACCAGGCGGGTTTCAACCTGGGCTACATCGCCTATAACGTGATGGACAAGATCAAGGGCAGCAACGAGCCGAACGTGCTGGCTGACCTGAAAGTCCGCCAGGCGCTGGACATGGCGGTCAACAAGCCGCAGATCATCGACTCGGTGTACCAGGGCGCCGGCCAGTTGGCCGTCAACGCCATGCCGCCAACCCAATGGTCCTACGACACCACCATCAAGGACGCCAAGTACGACCCTGAGAAAGCCAAGGCGCTGCTCAAGGAAGCCGGCGTCAAGGAAGGCACCAACATCACCCTGTGGGCGATGCCGGTGCAGCGTCCATACAACCCGAACGCGAAATTGATGGCCGAGATGCTGCAGTCCGACTGGAAGAAAATCGGCCTGAACGTCAACATCGTCAGCTACGAATGGGGCGAGTACATCAAGCGTTCCAAAGGCGGCGAGAACCAGGCGATGATCATCGGCTGGAGCGGTGATAACGGTGACCCGGACAACTGGCTCAACGTGCTGTTCGGCTGCGACTCGCTGGCCGGCAACAACTTCTCCAAATGGTGCGACAAGAAATTCGACGATCTGGTCAAGCAAGCCAAGCGCACCTCCGACCAGTCCAAGCGCACCGAACTGTACAAACAGGCACAACACGTCCTCAAGGACGCCGTGCCAATGACACCTATCGCTCACTCGACGGTGTATCAACCCATGCGCGCCAACGTGCAGGATTTCAAGATCAGCCCATTTGGCTTGAACTCCTTCTACGGCGTCAGCGTCAGCAAATAAGGTGACCTGTGGCGAGGGAGCTTGCTCCCGCTGGGCCGGTCCGACGCTTCGGGCGTAGCGGCTCCTTTTTAAGCGCGATGGCGGTGTACCAACAACACCATCGCGAGCAGGGCTCGCTCCCACGGCATGCCGTTGCTTTAAGCCAAGACTCAGGAAATCGCCTACATCCAAAAGCACTGCGTACCACAGCAGTTGGTTTAGGACGTATCGCCTTTTCCCACAAGTCTTTCAGGCATTACGCATTTACCCCCAGGCCCACGACTCATACCGTCGGGGCCTGGACGGCTTGCTGATCCTGCGGCATCGCTACGCAATGGAATGAGCTCAGTGCTCCGGACCTGCCCTCGGACAGACACCGGCTCACTGTTAAAACACCCCGAACGAGAGAGGGAGCGTCATGCGCCATACCTTGGTTTTATCCGCATTGCTGGGCACCGGCCTGTTGGCCGCGACATCCGCAGCCCAGGCTGCTGGCGGCAGCCTGGTGTTCTGTTCCGAAGGCAGCCCCGCTGGGTTCGACACCGCGCAATACACCACGGCCACCGACAACGATGCCGCCGAACCGCTGTACAACCGCCTGGCCGAGTTTGAAAAAGGCGCGACCAATGTCGTCCCGGGCCTGGCGACCCGTTGGGACATTTCCGAAGACGGCCTGAAGTACACCTTCCACCTGCGCGAAGGGGTGAAGTTTCATACCACCGATTACTTCACACCGACCCGGGATTTCAACGCCGACGACGTGCTGTTCACCTTCAACCGCATGCTTGACCCGCAGCATCCGTTCCGCAAGGCCTACCCCACCGAGTTCCCGTACTTCAACGGCATGAGCCTGAACAAGAACATCGCCAAGGTGGAAGCGACTGGGCCGTTGACCGTGGTCATGACCCTCAACAGCGTGGACGCCGCGTTCATCCAGAACATCGCCATGAGTTTTGCCGCGATCCTGTCGGCCGAGTACGCCGACCAGTTGCTCAAGAACGGCAAACCGAGCGACATCAACCAGAAGCCGATCGGCACCGGGCCGTTCGAGTTCAAGAGTTACCAGAAAGACTCCAACATCCGCTACGTTGCCAACCAGCAGTACTGGGCGCCGGAACGGGTCAAGCTGAACAACCTGATCTTCTCCATCAACACCGACGCCTCGGTGCGGGTGCAGAAGCTCAAGGCCAACGAATGCCAGGTCACCCTGCATCCGCGTCCGGCCGACGTACCAGCCTTGAAGAACGACCCCAAGTTGCAGTTGATCGAGAAGCCCGGTTTCAACCTGGGCTACATCGCCTATAACACCCGCCACAAGCCGTTCGACCAGGTCGACGTGCGCCGGGCGCTGGACATGGCGGTGAACAAGCAAGGCATCCTCAATGCCGTGTACCAGGGCGCGGGGCAACTGGCACAGAACGCCATGCCGCCGACCCAATGGTCCTACGACGAGACCATCAAGGACGTTCCCTACAACCCGGAAAAAGCCAAGGAGCTGCTCAAGGCCGCCGGGGTCAAGGAAGGCACCGAAATCACCCTCTGGGCCATGCCCGTACAGCGCCCTTACAACCCCAACGCCAAGCTGATGGCCGAGATGCTCCAGGCCGACTGGGCGAAGATCGGCTTGAAGGTGAAGATCGTCAGCTATGAATGGGGCGAGTACATCAAGCGCACCAAGAACGGCGAGCACGACATCAGCCTGATCGGCTGGACCGGCGACAACGGGGACCCGGACAACTGGTTGGGCACGCTGTACAGCTGCGATGCCATTGGTGGCAACAACTACTCCATGTGGTGTGACCAGGACTACGACAAGCTGATCAAGCAGGCCAAGGTCGTCACCGACCGCGACCAGCGCACCGTGCTCTACAAACAGGCCCAGCAGTTGCTCAAGCAGCAAGTGCCGATCACCCCTGTTGCCCACTCGACGGTCAACCAGCCGCTGAGTGCCAAAGTCGAAGGGTTCAAAGTCAGCCCCTTCGGTCGCAACGTGTTCTCGGGCGTCAGCCTGAACCCATAACCGTATAGCCACACAGCGAGGGTTTCCTTTGGAAGCCCTCACGCAGACGTCTTGCCTGAATTCGCCGATCAGGCGCCATGCAAACGTTTGCTAGCTGTGAATGAGTTGCAAAAACCGATAGCCGTATCACCAAAAAAGAACGGCATTAAAAAGAAAGAAAAGGAGCGTTACCCATGAAACTGAGCAGCACCGCGATACTGGCCCTGGCCATCAGCAGCATTAGCGCAACAGCGTTCGCAGAATCCCAGAGCCAGGATTTCGTTCCGACCGAACTGGCGAGCACCAGCGCCCAATCCGAAGCCAAGGGTTTCCTCGATGGCCAAAGCCTGTCAGGCACCACGCGTAACTGGTACGCCAACGAGCTGCTGAAACGGGGCAATTTCAGTTACCAGAAACACGGCGAGACACGTCCCACCGATCGTCGTATCAACTGGGTTCAGGGCACCATCCTCAATTACACCTCGGGCTTTACCCAAGGCACCGTAGGCTTCAGTACCGAAGTCGCTGCCTACAACGCCGTGGTCTTGGACCGCAGCCGCAAGGATATCGCCAACGGCGGCAACCGTACGCTGGCCGAGAACAACGGCGAGGCCGTGGACCAATGGAGCAAGCTGGGCCTGGCCAACGTCAAGGCGCGGGTTTCCAATACCACGCTGACCGCCGGTCGCCAGAACTTCAGTACCCCGATCGTCGATGTGATCGGCAACCGTGCGCTGCCTTCGAGCTTCGAAGGTGTAAGCCTGCACAGCGAAGAGTTCAGCAACCTCTCGTTCGACGCCGGCGTGTTTGACCGCGTATCTCCACGGACCGAACAGAGCCTGTCGAAATTCCGCTCCGAATACACCAACAACAATGCTGAAACCGATAAGGTCAGCGTCGTCGGCCTGAACTATCAGCCGCTCAAGAGCCTGAAGACCAGCCTGTACGCGTCCAAGGTCGAAGATTTCTGGAACCAGTACTACTTCGGCGCCACCCACGAGTTGGGCGACGCATCGGTGCTGGCGCTGACGACCGGTCTGAACTACTACAAGACCGTGGATGAAGGCAAAAAAGAGATGGGTGAAATCGACAACGATACCTACTCTCTGTCGTTGGGCCTGACCCACCAGGCTCACAGCTTGACCTTCTCTTACCAGGCCGTGAACGGTAACGAATACTTCGACTACCTGCACGAAACCAACGGCATCTACCTGGCCAACTCCCTGCTGTCGGACTTCAACGGCCCGAACGAGAAATCCTTCCAGATCGCCTACGGCATCAACATGGCCGAATATGGCGTGCCAGGCCTGAAGTTCAACGTCTACCGCGCTCGCGGCTGGGGCATCGACGGCACCCACTACACCGGCACCGCCTATGACGTGCGCGGCCTGAACGATGAAAACCACTATGAAACCGGCGTCGGCGCTTCCTACGCCGTACAAAGCGGTCCTCTGAAGGCCACGGCGATCCGTGCCACCTACACAGAACACCGCTCCAGCCGTAATCAGCTCGATGGCAGCATCAACGAGTTCCGCCTGGTCACCACCATCCCGTTCAACATTCTCTAAACTGCTACCGGGCGGTCGACTCACAAGGTCGCCCGTCCGGTCTTTTGCCAATTACCCGATTGCAGAGGATTGACGATGAACATGATTCCCCTACGCGCCGCCATCGCCGCCGCGTTGCTGAGTGTCGCCGTTGGCGCCACGGCCAAACCCCTGGTGGTTTGCACAGAAGCCAGCCCGGAAGGCTTCGACATGGTCCAATACACGACTGCAGTCACCGCCGACGCCGTGGCGGAAACCATTTTCAATCGCCTGGCCGATTTCAAGCCCGGCACCACCGAAGTGATTCCGGCCCTGGCCGAATCCTGGGACATCAGTGACGATGGCCTGACGTACACCTTCCACCTGCGCAAGGGCGTCAAGTTCCACACCACCGAATACTTCAAGCCGACCCGCGACATGAACGCCGACGACGTGGTCTGGAGCTTCCAGCGCCAGCTGGACCCGAACCACCCGTGGCACAAACTGTCGAGCGTGGGCTTCCCCTACTTTGAAAGCATGGGCTTCAAGGAACTGCTCAAGAGCGTCGAGAAAGTCGACGAACACACGGTCAAGTTCAGCCTGACCCGTCGCGAAGCGCCGTTCCTGGCTGACATCGCCATGGCCTTCTCCTCGATCTACCCGGCCGAATACGCTGACCAGTTGCTCAAGGCCGGCAAGGCCGGCGACCTCAACAGCAAGCCAGTCGGCACCGGGCCGTTCGTCTTCCAGCGCTACAACAAGGACGCCCAGGTGCGCTTCAAGGCCAACCCGGACTACTTCCGTGGCAAGCCGCCGGCCGATGCGCTGGTACTGGCCATCGCCACCGACAACAACGTGCGCATGCAGAAACTCAAGACCAACGAGTGCCAGATCGCGCTGTATCCAAAACCCGATGACATCCCCGGCATCAAGAAAGACCCGAACCTGAAGGTCGCCGAGCTGGACGCGATGACCGTCTCCTACACCGCCATGAATACCAGCCACAAATACATGAGCGACGTGCGGGTGCGCAAAGCCATCGACCTGGCGTTCGACAAGGAGGCCTACGTCAACGCGTTGTTCGGCAAGGGCAACGCCACCGCGGCGGTCAACCCGTACCCGCCGACCCTGCTGGGCTTCAACCACGACCTGAAGAACCCGACCCGCGACCTGGACAAGGCTCGCCAGCTGCTCAAGGAAGCCGGCGTGCCGGAAGGCACCGTGTTCACCCTGTTCACCCGCAACGGCGGCGGCCCGACCAACCCCAACCCGATGCTCGGCGCGCAAATGATGCAGGCGGACCTGGCCAAGGTCGGGATCAAGGTCGACATCCGCGTGATGGAATGGGGCGAAATGCTCAAGCGCGCGAAAAACGGCGAGCACGACATGGTGTCCGCCGGATGGGCGGGCGACAACGGCGACCCGGACAACTTCCTGACGCCTATGCTCAGTTGCGAGGCCGCCAAGAACGGCGAAAACTACGCGCGCTGGTGCAACGAGAAATTCCAGGCGCTGATCGACCAGGCTCGCGCCACAGTGAACCCCGAGGAGCGCATCAAGCTCTATGAACAGGCCCAGGTGATTTTCAACCAGGACCAACCCTGGATCAGCATGGCCCACACCCGCATGTTCACTGCAATGCGCAACAACGTAGAGGGCTACGTGATTAGCCCGCTCACCACCAACAACTTCGCCACCACCCAGGTGAAGTAGATAAGGGTTTGAACGGAAAGTCGCCGAGCGGCGATCAGGCAAGGCGAAAACAGGCGAGGAAGCGGAGTTTACGGGTTGTAAATGAGCATTCCGAGCCTGTTTTCAACGCAGCATGATCGTCGCGCAGGCACTTTCCGTTCAAAGCCAAGAAGACGCCCGGCAACCCTGACCCAGGGATTGCCGGGCACGCCTAACCGGCTGATGAGGTACACCTGAAGATGTTTAGTTTTATTGCCCGCCGACTGGGATTATTGATCCCCACGTTCTTCGGCATCACCTTGCTGACCTTCGCGTTGATTCGCATGATCCCCGGCGACCCCGTGGAAGTGATGATGGGCGAACGTCGGGTCGATCCCGAAATGCATGCACAGGCAATGGAACGCCTTGGCCTTAACAAACCGCTGTATGCCCAGTACCTGGACTACATCGGCAAACTGGCCCACGGCGACCTCGGCGAATCGCTGCGTACCCGTGAAAGCGTATGGACCGAGTTCAGCTCACTGTTTCCCGCGACCCTGGAACTGTCCATGGCCGCCCTGTTGTTCGCCGGTATCCTGGGCCTGCTGGCCGGGGTGATCGCGGCACTCAAGCGAGGGTCCCTGTTCGACCATGGGGTGATGGGCATCTCCCTGGCGGGGTATTCGATGCCGATCTTCTGGTGGGGCCTGATCCTGATCATGTTCTTCTCGGTGTCCCTGGGCTGGACGCCGGTGTCGGGACGGATCGACCTGCTCTACGACATCGAGCCGAAAACCGGCTTCATGCTGATCGACACCCTGCTGGCCGATGAGCCGGGCGCGTTTCTCGATGCGCTGCATCACCTGATCCTGCCGGCCATCGTGCTGGGCACCATTCCGTTGGCGGTGATCGCCCGCATGACCCGCTCTTCGATGCTCGAAGTGCTGCGCGAAGACTACATCCGCACCGCCCGCGCCAAAGGCCTGTCGCCGTCGCGCGTGGTGTTCGTGCACGGCCTGCGCAACGCGCTGATCCCGGTGCTGACCGTGGTCGGCCTGCAAGTCGGCACGCTGCTGGCCGGTGCGGTCCTGACCGAAACGATCTTCTCCTGGCCGGGCATCGGCAAGTGGCTGATCGAAGCCATCGGCGCCCGGGACTATCCCGTGGTGCAGAACGGCATCCTGTTAATCGCCTGCCTGGTGATTCTGGTCAACTTCGTCGTGGACATCCTCTACGGCTTTGCCAACCCACGCATTCGTCACCAGCGCTGAGATCAAAACCATGAGTACTCCAACTACCGCGGTAGCAGTCGATCAAAGCCTGCTGTACCCGTCCCCGTACAAAGAATTCTGGCAGGCGTTTTCCCGCAACAAGGGCGCCGTGGCCGGGCTGCTGTTCATGACCTTGATCGTGTTCTGCGCGCTCTTCGCGCCGTGGGTCGCGCCTCACGACCCGAGCGAGCAGTACCGCGAATTCCTGCTGACGCCGCCGGCGTGGCTTGAAGGCGGGCAGATCCAGTTCCTGCTGGGCACCGACGAGCTGGGCCGTGACTTGCTGTCGCGCCTGATCCAGGGTTCGCGCCTGTCGCTGCTGATCGGTTTGTCGTCGGTGGTGATGTCGTTGATTCCGGGCATCCTGCTGGGGCTGTTCGCAGGGTTTTTCCCGCGCCTGCTCGGCCCGACCATCATGCGCCTGATGGACATCATGCTCGCCCTGCCTTCGCTGCTGCTGGCCGTGGCGATCGTCGCCATCCTCGGCCCAGGCCTGATCAACACCGTGATCGCCATCGCCATCGTGTCGTTGCCGTCCTACGTGCGCCTGACCCGTGCCGCCGTGATGGGCGAACTGAACCGCGACTACGTGACCGCCGCCCGCCTGGCCGGTGCCGGCCTGCCGCGCCTGATGTTCATCACCGTGCTGCCCAACTGCATGGCACCGCTGATCGTCCAGGCAACGCTGAGCTTTTCCTCGGCGATCCTCGACGCCGCCGCCCTGGGCTTCCTCGGCCTCGGCGTGCAGCCGCCGACCCCGGAGTGGGGCACCATGCTGGCTTCGGCCCGCGACTACATCGAACGCGCCTGGTGGGTCGTGAGCCTGCCTGGCTTGACCATTTTGCTCAGCGTGCTGGCAATCAACCTGATGGGCGACGGGCTGCGCGATGCGCTGGACCCGAAACTCAAGAATGCCGCCTGAGGAGATTCCCATGTCACTGCTAGAAATCAAGAATCTCAACGTCCGCTTCGGCGACGCCACCGCCGTGCCGGTGGTCGACGGCCTCGACCTGAGCGTGGAAAAAGGCGAAGTCCTGGCCATCGTCGGCGAATCGGGCTCGGGTAAATCCGTGACCATGATGGCGCTGATGGGCCTGATCGAGCACCCCGGCATCGTCACCGCCGACGCGCTGAACTTCGACGGCAAGAACATGCTCAAGCTGAGCAACCGCCAACGCCGGCAGATCGTCGGCAAGGACCTGGCGATGGTCTTCCAGGACCCGATGACCGCGCTCAACCCCAGCTACACCGTGGGTTTCCAGATCGAAGAAGTGCTGCGCCTGCACCTGAAGATGTCCGGCAAGGCCGCCCGCAAGCGCGCCATCGAACTGCTGGAAAAAGTCGAGATCCCCGGCGCCGCCAGCCGCATGGACGCCTACCCGCATCAACTGTCCGGCGGCATGAGCCAGCGTGTGGCGATTGCCATGGCGATTGCCGGCGAGCCGAAGCTGCTGATCGCCGATGAACCGACCACCGCCTTGGACGTGACCATCCAGGCACAGATCATGGACCTGCTGCTGGCCCTGCAAAAAGAGCAGGACATGGGCCTGGTGCTGATCACCCACGACCTCGCCGTGGTGGCTGAAACCGCCCAGCGCGTGTGCGTGATGTACGCCGGCCAAGCCGTGGAAGTGGGCCAGGTGCCGCAGCTGTTCGACATTCCGGCCCACCCCTACAGCGAAGCGCTGCTGGCGGCGATTCCAGAGCACAGCATGGGCGCCGAGCGCCTGGCGACCTTGCCCGGCATCGTGCCCGGTCGCTACGACCGTCCACAAGGTTGCCTGCTGTCGCCGCGTTGCCCGTACGTGCAGGACAACTGCCGTCAACAACGCCCGGCCCTCGATCCGAAATCCAACAGCCTCGCCCGCTGCTTCTACCCGTTGAACCAGGAGGTGGCGTGATGGCCGTCGTACTTACCGCCCGTGACCTGACCCGTCATTACGAAGTGTCCCGCGGCATGTTCAAGGGCCATGCGACCGTGCGCGCCCTCAACGGTGTGTCGTTCGAACTCGAAGCCGGCAAGACCCTGGCCGTGGTCGGCGAATCCGGTTGCGGCAAATCCACCCTCGCCCGGGCCCTGACGCTGATCGAAGAGCCGTCCTCCGGCTCCCTGAAAATCGCCGGCCAGGAAGTGACCGGCGCCAACAAGGCCGAACGCAAGCAATTGCGTAAAGACGTGCAGATGGTGTTCCAGAGCCCCTACGCGTCCCTCAACCCACGGCAGAAAATCGGTGATCAACTGGCCGAGCCATTGCTGATCAACACCAGCCTGTCGGCCACCGAGCGACGGGAAAAAGTCCAGGCCATGATGAAGCAGGTGGGCCTGCGCCCCGAGCATTACCAGCGCTACCCGCACATGTTCTCCGGTGGCCAGCGCCAACGCATCGCCCTGGCCCGCGCCATGATGCTGCAACCCAAGGTGCTGGTGGCGGACGAACCGACGTCGGCGCTGGACGTGTCGATCCAGGCTCAGGTGCTGAACCTGTTCATGGACCTGCAGCAGGAATTCAACACCGCCTACGTGTTCATTTCCCACAACCTGGCGGTGGTGCAGCACGTGGCCGACGACGTGATGGTGATGTACCTCGGCCGCCCGGTGGAGATGGGCCCCAACGAGTCCATCTACAGCCGCCCGCTGCACCCGTACACCCAGGCGCTGCTGTCGGCCACCCCGACCATCCACCCGGACCCGAACAAGCCGAAGATCAAGATCGTCGGCGAACTGCCCAACCCACTCAACCCACCGTCCGGCTGCGCCTTCCACAAGCGCTGCCCGTATGCGACCGAGCGTTGCAAGACTGAAGAGCCGGCCTTGCGTTTGCTGGATAACCGGCAGGTGGCGTGTCATTACGCCGAGCGGTTCCTCGAAGGTGCGGCGTAAGGATAAAAGGCAGCAAAGCACTGAAGGCAGAAAAGCCCTTGTGGCGAGGGAGCTTGCTCCCGCTGGGCCGCGAAGCGGCCCCCAAAACAGCCTCCCCGGTGTATCAGCCTGACACATGAAAAAACCCTCCCCCGACCAGCTGTTTGATCGGGTAGGAGGGCTTTTTTTTCCAAGGGTCTTAAGTCTGGCTATCGCCCTCCTCTTCCCCCATGTCTCCACCCTCGTCGGAGGGCGCTCCGTCATCGTCCGGCTCGTCTGGACTCGATTCGCCATCATCCTGCTCGTCGGAATCCGAATCCGCTGCTGCCAGCATCAACTCACCTTGAACCACCGAGCCACTCGACGCGTGCTTCTCATGCTCATCGCATTCGGCCCACGCAGCCGTGGAGCCCAGGGACAGCATCACCAACACCTTCAGCAAAAACATCATGCGTAGAAGCTTGTTCATAGCCACTTCCTTCTTTTCCGGATAAAGCCGGGGCCTGACGGCGCTCAAGAAAATCTAGTTCTGAACAGGCCGGTTCACCAGATAGGACGCTGCCGAACCACCATAAATGCCCCCGCCCGGCAGATTGGTTTCGAATAAGCGTTATCTCCAAACCTACTAACGCCAGGACCCCATGTGGGAGCAAGGCTTGCCCGCGATGGCGCCAGTACATTCAACACCCCGCTATCGCGAGCAAGCTTTGCTCC
>NZ_ATLN01000047.1:0-21591 GCF_000416195.1 Pseudomonas sp. CFII68 | reverse complement strand
TGCCCGCGAAGGCGGCCTAACAGCCAACCAGTCTCTCCGGTCGTGCCCCGATCCAATTGTGGGAGCGAGCCTGCTCGCGATGGCGGTCTCAGCGGCTCAGGTACATCCGCGTCGTCAGCAAATAAACTGGCAACCCCGATACCAGAATCAACAGCGCCGCATAAGGCGCCGCCGCGAACTCCACATTCGAGGTATGGGCCCAAACGGCGTTGCCAACGTATTGAGCCCGGTCGGCCTCAGCAGCGTGGGGGTCAGTTCCTTCATTGCATCCAGGAACACCAGCGCATAGGCGGGCGCCACAGCAAGCTCCCTCGCCACAGGGGGGGTGTTCCAATTTTAGGCGTGCAGAAACGCAAAAACCCGCTTTCGCGGGTTTCTGTGAGGTTCAAGGCTGTAACCTTGAAGCTTGAATTGGTGCCCAGAAGAAGACTCGAACTTCCACGACCTTGCGGTCACCAGCACCTGAAGCTGGCGTGTCTACCAATTTCACCATCTGGGCAGCATCTTCAGCGTTGCCGCTGTTGATGTGGCGCACTATACGGAGCGCATTTTGATCTGTAAACCCCTGTTTTTGTTTTAGTAATTGCCAAACGCAATTGCAGGGGGCAAAAATGCAAAAACCCGCTTTCGCGGGTTTTTGTTGAGCCAGCAGGCCATTGACCTGTTGCTCGAAATTGGTGCCCAGAAGAAGACTCGAACTTCCACGACCTTGCGGTCACCAGCACCTGAAGCTGGCGTGTCTACCAATTTCACCATCTGGGCAATATCGACATCGTGTGTACGTCGTCGATGGCGCGCACTATACGGAGCGTCTTTTTAACTGTAAACCCCTCCTGAGAAAAAAACCGCTAAATTTCACGAGCGGCGCTTTTCCGGGCTTCCAAGGCAGGCCAAATGACTTTAGAAAAGCGATCGGATGCTTGAAATTTCCCGTTTCATTAAGCCTATGCCAAACTAACCCGCATATAGACAAGGTGAAAACTCTCTAATGGCCGATTGGCAGTCCCTCGATCCCGAGGCCGCTCGTGAAGCGGAAAAATATGAAAACCCTATTCCTAGCCGCGAACTGATCCTGGCGCATCTCGCCGATCGGGGTTCGCCTGCTAGCCGCGAGCAGCTGGTCGAAGAGTTCGGTCTGACCACCGAGGACCAACTCGAAGCCCTGCGCCGCCGTCTGCGCGCCATGGAGCGCGACGCTCAACTGATCTACACCCGGCGCGGCACCTATGCGCCGGTGGACAAACTCGACCTGATCCTGGGCCGCATCGCCGGTCACCGTGACGGCTTCGGTTTCCTGATCCCGGACGACGGCAGCGACGACCTGTTCATGAGCCCGGGGCAAATGCGCCTGGTGTTCGATGGCGACCGGGCGCTGGCACGCGTGTCCGGCCTGGACCGTCGTGGTCGCCGTGAAGGCGTGATCGTCGAAGTAGTGTCCCGTGCCCACGAATCCATCGTCGGCCGTTACTTCGAAGAAGGTGGTATCGGTTTTGTTGTGCCGGATAACCCGAAGGTCCAGCAGGAAGTGCTGATTACCCCGGGCCGTAATGGCGCCGCCAAGGTGGGTCAGTTCGTCGAGGTGAAAATCACCCACTGGCCAACTGCGCGCTTCCAGCCACAGGGCGATATCGTTGAAGTGGTCGGCAACTACATGGCGCCGGGCATGGAGATCGACGTCGCGCTGCGCACCTACGACATTCCTCACGTCTGGCCCGAGGCTGTGCTCAAGGAAGCCGCCAAGCTCAAGCCGGAAGTTGAAGAGAAAGATAAAGAAAAACGCATCGACCTGCGCCATCTGCCGTTCGTCACTATCGACGGCGAAGACGCCCGCGACTTCGACGATGCGGTCTACTGCGAAGCCAAGCCTGGCAAGCTGCGCCTGTTCTCCGGCGGCTGGAAGTTGTTCGTCGCGATTGCTGACGTGTCCAGCTACGTGAAGATCGGTTCGGCCCTGGATAACGAAGCCCAGGTGCGCGGCAACTCCGTGTATTTCCCTGAGCGCGTGATCCCGATGCTGCCTGAGCAGCTGTCCAACGGCCTGTGCTCGCTGAACCCGAAAGTCGACCGTTTGGCCATGGTGTGCGAGATGACCATCTCCAAAACCGGCGAAATGACCGACTACCAGTTCTACGAAGCGGTGATCCACTCCCAGGCGCGCCTGACCTACAACAAGGTCAGCACCATCCTGGAAACGCCGAAGACCAGTGAAGCCAAGGCCCTGCGTACCGAATACGCTGGCGTGGTGCCGCACCTCAAGCAGCTGTACTCGCTGTACAAGGTGTTGCTGGGGGCCCGTCACGTGCGTGGCGCGATCGATTTCGAGACCCAGGAAACCCGGATTGTCTTCGGTTCCGAGCGCAAGATCGCCGCAATCACCCCGACCACCCGTAACGATGCGCACAAGCTGATCGAAGAGTGCATGCTGGCAGCCAACGTGGCCACCGCGGAATTCCTCAAGAAACACGAGATTCCTGCGTTGTACCGCGTGCACGACGGCCCGCCGCCGGAGCGTCTGGAAAAACTGCGTGCTTTCCTCGGCGAGCTCGGCCTGTCCCTGCACAAAGGCAAGGACGGCCCGACGCCGAAGGACTATCAGGCACTGCTGGCCAGCATCAAGGACCGTCCGGATTACCATGTGATCCAGACCGTGATGCTGCGCTCCCTGAGCCAAGCGGTGTACAGCGCCGACAACCAGGGCCACTTTGGCCTGAATTACGAGGCGTACACCCACTTCACCTCGCCGATTCGCCGTTACCCGGACTTGCTCACGCACCGCGCGATCCGCAGCGTGATCCATTCCAAGCAGAACACCCCGCACGTCAAGCGCGCCGGTGCCATGACCATTCCGAAGGCGCGGATCTATCCGTACGACGAAGCGGCCCTGGAGCAGTTGGGCGAGCAGTGCTCCATGAGCGAGCGCCGCGCCGACGAAGCTACCCGCGACGTGGTGAACTGGCTCAAGTGCGAGTTCATGAAAGACCGCGTGGGCGAGTCGTTCCCAGGCGTGATCACTGCAGTGACAGGCTTTGGTTTGTTTGTCGAGCTGACCGACATCTACGTCGAGGGCTTGGTGCACGTCACCGCCTTGCCGGGTGATTACTACCACTTCGATCCTGTGCACCACCGCCTGGCGGGCGAGCGCACCGGTCGCAGCTTCCGTCTGGGCGACACCGTGGAAGTGCAGGTCATGCGCGTCGACCTCGATGAGCGCAAGATCGACTTCGGAATGTCCGACAAGCCTGCCGAAGCACCGACTGGCCGTAAAAAGCGTGGCAGCGAGACCGCCGCGCCTGCGACCAAAGGCAGAGGTAAAGGTGCTCCTGCCAAAACCGCAGAGCCTGAGCCAGCCAAGGCCGGTCGCCGTTCGTCTGCCAAGGACAAGGCTCCCGAAGCCTACCGCCCCAGCGACGCTGCGGCGAAAAACGCCGAGCTGCGCAAGAGCCGCGAGTTGAAGCAGCAGTTGCTCAACGAAGCCAAGAGCGGTGGTAAAGCGGCGTCAGGGGGAAAGTCCCACGGGGCGGAAAAGCCGTCGAGCAAGCCAAGTAAACACCGTAAAGGCCCGCCAAAAGCGGGTTCGGCCCCCGCCAAAAGCGGCGGGTCGCGCAAACCTAAGGCCAAGTCATGAGTCTGGAAAAAATCTACGGCGTGCATGCCGTAGAAGCACTGCTGCGTCACCACCCTAAACGTGTCAAGCAAGTATGGTTGGCAGAGGGTCGCAGCGAGCCGCGTGTGCAAGCGCTGGTCGAACTGGCCACCCAAAACAAGGTTGCCATCGGCCAGGCCGAGCGTCGTGAAATGGACGTGTGGGTCGAAGGCGTTCACCAGGGTGTGGTTGCGGACGTAAGCCCGAGCCAGGTCTGGGGCGAGGCGATGCTCGACGAGCTGCTCGACCGCACCGAAGGTGCGCCGCTGTTACTGGTGCTGGACGGCGTGACCGATCCGCACAACCTGGGCGCTTGCCTGCGTTCGGCGGATGCAGCGGGTGCGTTGGCGGTGATCGTGCCTAAAGACAAGTCGGCAACCTTGACGCCGGTGGTGCGCAAGGTGGCCTGCGGCGCGGCGGAAGTGATTCCGCTGGTGGCGGTGACCAACCTGGCGCGCACCCTGGAAAAGCTCCAGCAGCGCGGCTTGTGGGTGGTCGGCACGGCGGGTGAGGCCGAGGTCAGCATCTATGACCAGGACCTGACGGGCCCGACGATCCTGATCATGGGGGCCGAAGGCAAGGGCATGCGCCGCCTGACCCGCGAGCATTGCGATTACCTGGTCAAGCTGCCAATGGCCGGCAGCGTCAGCAGCCTCAACGTTTCGGTGGCGACCGGCGTGTGCCTGTTCGAAGCGCTGCGCCAGCGCAGCGTCAAGGCTTCCGCCAAAAAGCCCTGACATACCCTTGTAGGAGCTGACGAGTGCAACGAGGCTGCGATCTTATCCCTGGCAGTTGAGTCTCAAGCGAAAGATCAAGATCAAAAGATCGCAGCCTTCGGCAGCTCCTACATTTTTCAGCCTCGCAATCGTCAGTGGTTGTTCAAATAATCGCCAATTGCCTTGCGCCGCCCTCGGCCCTTCTCTACAATTGCGCCCCTTGCTGTGATGGCAGGCACTGATGTGTCTAGCGTCCACAAGTCCATAAGTGTCATTCACTCCTTGTCTGACCGTTTTTGAGCGGCAGGCTACAACCCGTAAGGAGCATTCATGCGTCATTACGAAATCATCTTTTTGGTCCACCCGGATCAAAGCGAGCAAGTCGGCGGCATGGTTGAGCGTTACACCAAGCTGATCGAAGAAGACGGCGGCAAAATCCACCGTCTGGAAGATTGGGGCCGTCGTCAACTGGCCTACGCAATCAACAATGTTCACAAGGCTCACTACGTGATGCTGAACGTTGAGTGCACTGGCAAGGCCCTGGCCGAGCTGGAAGACAACTTCCGCTACAACGATGCAGTGATCCGTAACCTGGTCATCCGTCGCGAAGAAGCCGTCACCGGCCAATCCGAGATGCTCAAGGCTGAAGAAAACCGCAGTGAGCGCCGTGAGCGTCGCGACCGTCCTGAGCACTCTGACAGCGCCGATGGCGATGACAGCGATAGCGACAGCGACAACAGCGATAACGCTGACGAGTAATCCACGGACCTTTTAAGGAGCCAATCACATGGCACGTTTCTTCCGTCGTCGTAAATTCTGCCGCTTCACCGCTGAAGACGTGAAAGAGATCGATTACAAAGATCTCAACACTCTGAAAGCCTACGTATCCGAGACCGGCAAAATCGTTCCAAGCCGTATCACCGGTACCAAAGCTCGTTATCAGCGTCAGCTGGCCACCGCTATCAAGCGCGCCCGCTTCCTGGCCCTGCTGGCCTACACCGACAGCCACGGCCGCTGAGACCGGGCCGTCGACGAGTAGTAAGGGATTGAATGCATGCGCGCCTTAGCTGAGTTCATCATGCGCGGTCGTATGCAGGCCACTCTGGTAGTGGCTGGATGCGCGGCATTGCCGTTGTTGTATTGGTTGGGTGCTGCCGCCGGGAGTCTTGTACTCCTGCGGCGCGGATTGAGGGACGCCTTGGGCGTTCTTGCTCTAGGACTGCTGCCGGCCTTGCTCTGGTGGCTGTATTCCGCGGACCCGCGTGCAGTCATGGTACTGCTGGGGACTTCGGCGCTGGCGTTGGTGTTGCGCGCTAGCGAATCCTGGAACCGCGTGCTGCTGGTCAGCATAGCGATAGGCGTGGTGTTTTCAGTGGTGCTCGGGGTGGCTTTCGCACCCCAGATCGAGATGCTGTCGCAGGCTTTGATAAAAATCCTGCCCGAGGCGCTCGGTGATCTCTACCAGCAGATGTCGGTAGAAGAGCAGGCGCGTTTCGCGTCCCTGATCGCCCCCGTCCTGACCGGACTGATTGCGGCCTTGTTGCAAATCGTCAGTGTGCTGAGCCTGGTTATCGGGCGCTACTGGCAGGCGTTGTTGTACAACCCGGGTGGTTTTGGTCGCGAGTTTCGCGCCATCCGTTTCCCGCTTGGGCTGGCGATGTTGCTGTTGGCGGGCATGCTTCTGGGGCCGAACTTCGGTCCGCAGATGGCGATGCTCACGCCGTTGTGCAGTGTACCGCTGGTCTTTGCCGCCCTGGCCCTGATTCATGGGCTGGTGGCGCAAAAGCGACTGGCCAGGTTCTGGCTGGTGGGGTTGTACGTCACGTTGTTGCTGTTCATGCAACTGATCTATCCGTTGCTGGTGGTCTTGGCCATCGTCGACAGCCTGATTGATTTTCGCGGTCGTATGGCGCCGAAAGACGCCGACAACGCGAACGGTGAAGGTTAAAAGTTAGAGGATTTTCACATGCAACTGATCCTTCTGGAAAAAGTCACCAACCTGGGCAACCTGGGTGACAAAGTAAACGTTAAGGCCGGCTACGGTCGTAACTACCTGCTGCCTTACGGCAAAGCCACCGCTGCGACCGCTGCCAACCTGGCTGCGTTCGAAGAGCGTCGTGCTGAGCTGGAAAAAGCTGCCGCAGACCGTAAAACCTCGGCTGAAAGCCGTGCTGCCCAACTGGCCGAGCTGGAAGTGACCATCACTGCCACCGCTGGCGACGAAGGCAAGCTGTTCGGTTCGATCGGTACTCACGACATCGCTGACGCACTGACCGCCTCCGGCGTTGAAGTTGCGAAAAGCGAAGTTCGTCTGCCGAACGGCACCATCCGCAACGTAGGCGAATTCGACGTAGCCGTGCACCTGCACGCCGAAGTTGAAGCCACCGTACGCGTTGTCGTGGTAGCAGCTTAAGCAACACCTGTCGGCTGGCACCCTCGGGTGCTTGCCGGTAACATCGGGCACGATCCTGTTTACAGGTCGTGCCCTTTGTCTTTCTGCAATTCCTGATTTTCATAACCAGAAGTGGCCATGAACGAAATCACCGCTCCCGAGCAATACGATCTGCAAACCGCTGCCCTGAAGGTGCCTCCGCATTCCATCGAGGCCGAACAGGCCGTGCTCGGTGGCCTGATGCTGGACAACAACGCCTGGGAACGCGTGCTCGATCAAGTCTCCGATGGCGATTTCTACCGGCATGACCACCGGCTGATTTTCCGTGCGATCGCCAAGTTGGCCGATCAGAACATGCCGATCGACGTCGTGACCCTGGCCGAGCAATTGGACAAGGAAGGGCAGACATCCCAGGTCGGCGGTCTCGGTTACCTGGGTGAGCTGGCGAAAAACACGCCGTCTGTCGCCAACATCAAGGCTTACGCGCAGATCGTGCGCGAACGGGCGACCTTGCGCCAATTGATCGGCATCAGTACCGAGATCGCCGACAGCGCCTTCAACCCGGAAGGCCGCACCGCCGCCGAGATCCTTGACGAAGCCGAACGGCAGATCTTCCAGATCGCCGAGGCCCGGCCGAAAACCGGTGGCCCGGTCAGCGTCAACGACCTGTTGACCAAGGCGATCGACCGTATCGACACCTTGTTCAACACTGACAACGCCATTACCGGCCTGTCCACCGGCTACACCGACCTCGACGAGAAGACCAGCGGCCTGCAGCCGTCCGACCTGATTATCGTCGCCGGCCGTCCGTCCATGGGGAAAACCACCTTTGCGATGAACCTGGTGGAAAACGCCGTGCTACGCAGCGAAAAGGCGGTGTTGGTGTACTCCCTCGAGATGCCAGGCGAATCGCTGATCATGCGTATGCTCTCGTCCCTGGGGCGTATCGACCAGACCAAGGTTCGTTCCGGCCAACTGGAAGACGACGACTGGCCGCGCCTCACCTCGGCGGTCAACCTGCTCAACGACCGCAAGCTGTTCATCGACGATACGGCCGGTATCAGCCCATCGGAAATGCGCGCTCGGACCCGTCGCCTGGTGCGTGAGCACGGTGAGGTCGGGTTGATCATGATCGACTACCTGCAACTGATGCAGATCCCCGGTTCCAGCGGCGACAACCGTACCAACGAGATTTCCGAAATCTCCCGTTCCCTCAAGGCCCTGGCCAAGGAGTTCAACTGCCCGGTGGTGGCGCTTTCCCAGTTGAACCGTTCCCTGGAACAGCGCCCCAACAAGCGTCCGGTGAACTCCGACTTGCGGGAATCCGGAGCGATCGAGCAGGACGCCGACGTCATCATGTTCGTGTACCGCGACGAGGTGTATCACCCCGAGACGGAGCACAAGGGCATCGCCGAAATCATCATCGGCAAGCAGCGGAACGGCCCGATCGGCTTCATCCGCCTGGCGTTTATCGGTAAGTACACGCGCTTCGAAAACCTGGCGCCGGGTAGCTACAATTTTGACGACGACGAGTAACCTGTGGGAGCGAGCTTGCTCGCGATAGCGGTGTAACAGTCAGTACATGAGTTGAATGTGCTGGCCCCTTCGCGAGCAAGCTCGCTCCCACATGGGGTTTGCAGTGCGCCACCAATTTCCGACCATAGCCGTCGGAATTGGTTATTTTTTGTGCTATATTCCGCGCCCGCGATTTTTCATCTTTTATACCGGTTATCGACATGCAAGCAGCCAAGCCGTTATTTGACTATCCCAAGTACTGGGCCGAATGTTTCGGCCCGGCGCCGTTCCTGCCCATGAGCAGGGAGGAGATGGATCAGCTCGGCTGGGATTCGTGCGACATCATCATCGTGACCGGTGATGCCTACGTCGATCACCCGTCGTTCGGCATGGCGATCATTGGCCGTTTGCTGGAAGCCCAGGGCTTTCGCGTCGGGATCATTGCCCAGCCGAACTGGCAGTCCAAAGACGACTTCATGAAGCTTGGCGAGCCCAACCTGTTTTTCGGTGTCGCGGCCGGCAACATGGACTCGATGATCAACCGCTACACCGCTGACAAGAAAATTCGCTCCGACGACGCCTACACCCCGGGTGGCATGGCGGGCAAGCGGCCGGACCGTGCGAGCCTGGTCTACAGCCAGCGCTGCAAGGAAGCCTACAAGCATGTGCCGATCGTGTTGGGTGGTATCGAAGCGTCGCTGCGCCGTATCGCTCACTACGATTACTGGCAGGACCGTGTCCGCAACTCGATCCTGATCGACGCCTGCGCCGACATCCTGCTCTACGGCAATGCCGAGCGGGCGATTGTCGAAGTCGCCCAGCGTCTGTCCTACGGCCACAAGATCGAAGACATCACCGACGTGCGCGGTACGGCCTTCATCCGTCGTGATACGCCGAAAGACTGGTACGAAGTCGACTCCACGCGCATCGACCGTCCGGGCAAGATCGACAAGATCATCAACCCGTACGTCAACACCCAGGACACTCAAGCCTGCGCCATCGAGCAGGAGAAGGGTCCGGTTGAAGACCCGAGCGAAGCCAAGGTCGTACAGATCCTGGCGAGCCCGAAAATGACCCGCGACAAAACCGTGATCCGTCTGCCATCGGTGGAAAAGGTCCGTGGCGACGCGGTGCTCTACGCCCACGCCAACCGTGTGCTTCACCTGGAAACCAACCCAGGCAATGCTCGCGCCCTGGTGCAGAAGCACGGCGAAGTCGATGTCTGGTTCAACCCGCCGCCCATTCCGATGACCACCGAAGAAATGGACTACGTGTTTGGCATGCCTTACGCACGCGTCCCCCATCCGGCGTACGGCAAGGAGAAGATCCCGGCCTACGAGATGATCCGTTTCTCGGTGAACATCATGCGTGGCTGCTTCGGTGGCTGCACGTTCTGCTCGATCACCGAGCACGAAGGCCGGATCATCCAGAACCGTTCCGAAGAGTCGATCATTCGCGAGATCGAAGAGATCCGCGACAAGGTCCCGGGTTTCACCGGAGTCATTTCCGACCTCGGCGGCCCGACCGCGAACATGTATCGCATTGCCTGCAAGAGCCCGGAAATCGAATCCGCGTGCCGCAAGCCATCGTGCGTGTTCCCCGGCATCTGCCCGAACCTGAACACCGACCATTCTTCGCTGATCCAGCTGTACCGCAGCGCCCGGGCCTTGCCTGGGGTGAAGAAGATCCTGATTGCCTCTGGCCTGCGTTACGACCTGGCGGTCGAGTCGCCGGAATACGTCAAGGAGCTGGTGACCCACCACGTCGGCGGTTACCTGAAGATCGCTCCGGAGCATACCGAGGAAGGCCCGCTCAACCAGATGATGAAGCCGGGCATCGGCAGCTATGACAAATTCAAGCGGATGTTCGAGAAGTACACCAAGGAAGCCGGGAAAGAGCAGTACCTGATTCCGTACTTCATCGCCGCTCACCCGGGCACCACCGACGAAGACATGATGAACCTGGCGCTGTGGCTCAAGGGCAACGGCTTCCGCGCCGACCAGGTGCAGGCGTTCTATCCGTCGCCAATGGCCACGGCCACGGCGATGTACCACTCGGGCAAGAACCCGCTGCGCAAGGTCACCTACAAGAGCGACGCGGTGACCATCGTCAAGAGCGAGGAGCAGCGCCGTCTGCACAAGGCCTTCCTGCGTTATCACGACCCCAAGGGTTGGCCGATGCTGCGCGAAGCGCTGACCCGCATGGGCCGCGCCGACCTGATCGGGCCGGGCAAGAACCAATTGATTCCGTTGCACCAGCCGTCCACCGACAGCTACCAGAGCGCCCGTCGCAAGAATTCGACGCCAGCCGGCAGCCACAAGGTGGGCAAGGAAACCACCAAGATCCTGACCCAGCACACCGGCCTGCCGCCGCGTGCCAGCGATGGTGGCAACGCATGGGACAAGCGCGAGCAAGCCAAGGCCGCGGCATTCGCCCGCAACCAACAGGCTGCCAAGGAACGCAAGGACGCCGCCAAGGGCAAAGGACCGAAACCGGCGCGCAAGCCTGTCGTGCCGCGCTGATCGCCCTGCCACCTCGTAAAACGCCAGCCTAAGTGCTGGCGTTTTGCTTTCTAGCGGCGGTGCTGGCCGTTTGTTATCGTGGCGCCCGCCAATTCCCGTCAATAGGCACAACAACGCCGGACACATCGCTCTTGTGGCGAGGGGATAAATCCCCTCGCCACAGGGTTCAGTGTGGATAACGTCTCACCCTCCGATTCTCAAGGACGATTCATATGAGCACTCCGTTACCCGGCATCGGCATGGACAGCAGCATCTCCCAGATGATGGCCCGCCGCCGTATTGAAAGCCAAATCAACCTGCCACGGCTGTTCGCCGCCATTGATGCCGATCCAAGCATCGTCGGCGCGGGGGTGGTGTATATCGATGCTGAGTTCAACGTAGTGGTCCTGCGCGAATTCAAGCCGATTTGCAGCATCGCGCCCAAGCGCATCATTCTGCGCGAGGCGAAAAAATACATCGCACCGCAGCAATTCATCGATCAGGTAAAAAGCAGCCCGCGCGAGTCCAAGCTTGGGCTTGAAGCAACCAATGCCGGCTTGTCCTGTGTCGCCGCTGTGATTGGTTGGGTGGTGGTGTTCAGTGGAAGCGTCGCCGTGCCCTTTACGGCGGGGGCAAGTGCCTTTGTCGTTGCCCTGGGCGCCGCTGCCGCGACGGCCAGCACCGCGCAATGCGTCATTGGCGGGATGCGGGTGGCCAATGAGCTGACCAATCCGACCGGCAACGATGAGATGAATGACGCGGACTGGTACAACATCGTGTCGCCGATCCTTGACGGGGTTTCCCTGGTGGGTGTCGGTGGCTCGGCGCTGACGACTGTCCGGCTGCTCAAGGCCAACAAAGCGGCCGGCACTGGAAAGAGTTGGTATCAGTTGCTCAAGGGCCTGAATCGGCAAGAGCGAAGCAAGCTGACCAAAGAGCTGTTGACGCTCAAGGACCCGAGCCTGACGGCGAAGCTACTCAAGTTGCAGCAACGCGCGGGGGCCGTGCCCAAACGTTATTCCTCCGCTGAAATCCGCCACGCGACCCTGACTCAGATCAAGGACTCGTTGGGTGGCGCCCTGGGCGTTATCGGCAGTTATACCGGCGGCGGCCATGTGAAGACCGTGGCCGTCGGCCTATATGAGGAGTTCACGGAATGATCGGTGGCGGATCGCTGAAATCATTTCTCGCCCGTTATTTTCCGGTTTTCATGGGGACGATCCTGCTGGGATGCTTTTCCGGGTCCACGCTGCTTGTGTTGGCCGGGACCACTTATTGGCGTGCCCTGGAGCCGTCAGCCAGGACCGACTATGTCGGGCTCGGCACTTTGGCTCTGGTGATCGTTCTGGTCTTGGGCAACCTCTTGATTGCTCGCGGGCGCGCCTGGGCGGTCTGGTGGGTGGCGGGGTATTTCCTGGCCTGTCTGGCGGCGGTGCTGCCGACGTTCGCTTATCGGCCGCATCAGGGCGTGTACCTATTCGCGGTGTTGTTGCCACTGCTGGGGCTCTTGCTGCTCAACAGCAAGCGCCATCGGGAGATGCGCAGCAAACTCGTCGACATCCGCCGCCAACGCGCGCTGATCATCCAGGCCGCCAAGGCATCACGCCCGCGTCGCTGAGTCGATTCGCGCTGCCGGCGCCGCATTTATGTGCATTGCTTTGCAGATGAATTCGGGCAGCGCGCGTTTTTAGTGCTCTACTGCCTTGAGTAGACAAAGAAAGTGTCCGGCCTGCCTGCATGGCATAAGTCTTGCGCCGCTTTCGATAACGCCCAGGCTCGCAGGAGGCACGTCGTGTCGATCCATGTCGCATTGCATCACGTCACGCATTACCGCTACGACCGCGCCGTCGAACTCGGCCCGCAGATCGTTCGCCTGCGCCCGGCGGCCCACAGCCGCACGCGGATTCTTTCCTATGCGCTGAAGGTTTCGCCCGAGCAGCATTTCATCAACTGGCAGCAGGACCCCCAGGGCAATTACCTGGCGCGGTTGGTGTTTCCCGAGAAAACCCGGGAGATGCGGATCGAAGTCGATCTGCTGGCGGAAATGGCGGTGTTCAATCCGTTCGACTTCTTCCTCGAGCCCTACGCCGAAAAGATTCCGTTTGCCTACGCGGCCGACGAACGCAAGGAGTTGGCGCCTTACCTGGAAACCCTGCCGCTGACGCCGAAATTCCAGGCCTATCTGGACGGCATCGACCGCACGCCGTTGCCGGCGGTGGATTTTTTGGTGGCGCTCAACCAGCGCCTGAGCGAAGACATCAACTACCTGATCCGCATGGAGCCCGGCGTGCAGACTCCGGAGCATACCCTGGAGCACGCGTCCGGTTCCTGCCGCGACTCGGCCTGGTTGTTGGTGCAGCTGTTGCGCAACCTCGGCCTGGCTGCGCGGTTTGTCTCCGGTTACCTGATCCAGTTGACCGCTGATGTGAAAAGTCTCGATGGCCCGTCTGGCACCGACGTGGACTTCACCGACCTGCATGCCTGGTGCGAGGTCTACCTGCCCGGTGCCGGCTGGATCGGCCTGGATGCGACGTCCGGGTTGTTCGCCGGTGAAGGCCATATCCCGTTGGCGTGCAGTCCCGATCCGTCCTCGGCGGCCCCGATCAGTGGCTTGGTGGAACCTTGCGAGTGTGAGTTCAGCCACGAAATGTCCGTCGAGCGGGTCTGGGAAGCGCCACGGGTGACCAAGCCTTACACCGACGCACAGTGGCTGGCGATCCAGGCGCTGGGGCGCCAGATCGATGCCGACCTGTTGGAGGGCGACGTGCGTCTGACCATGGGTGGCGAACCGACCTTTGTCTCCATCGATGACCCGGACGGTGCCGAGTGGAACACCGCGGCACTCGGGCCGGATAAACGCCGGCTCTCCGCCGAGCTGTTCCAGCGCATGCGCAATCACTATGCGCCCAAGGGGCTGGTGCATTTCGGCCAGGGCAAGTGGTACCCCGGCGAACAATTGCCGCGCTGGTCGCTCAACTGCTATTGGCGGCGCGACGGGGTGCCGATCTGGCACAACAGCGCGTTGATCGCCGATGAGCAGGAGGACTACGGCGCCGATGGCGAACTGGCCGGGCGTTTCCTGGCGAGCGTTGCCGAGCGTTTGAAAATTCCTGCGCGGTTTGTGTTTCCGGCCTACGAAGACAACTTCTATTACCTCTGGCGCGAAGGTGCATTGCCTTCGAATGTCACGGCCGAGGACCCACGTCTGGAGGACGCCCTGGAGCGTGCACGGTTGCGCAAGGTCTTCAGCCAGGGCCTGGACAAGGTCATCGGCCAGGTCCTGCCGCTGGCCCGTACCGCCAAGGGCGATCAGTGGCAAAGCGGTCGCTGGTATCTGCGTGACAGTCACTGCCGCCTGGTGCCAGGGGATTCGCCCCTGGGCTATCGCTTGCCACTGGCGTCCCAGCCATGGGTGACGGCGGCCGAGTACCCGTTCATCCACCCCACCGACCCGAACCAGGACTTGCCCGAGCTGCCCGGCACCGAGCAACTGGCGCGTCACGGCGAGCCGGCGGCCGAGCAGGAGCGTGTCCCGGAGATCGACAAATCCGCCGACTGGCTGACCCGCACCGCCTTCTGTGCCGAGGCCCGCGATGGCCGCCTGTACCTGTTCATGCCGCCACTGGAGCGGGTCGAGGATTACCTGGAACTGGTCAGCGCCATCGAGGCGACGGCTGAGGAGCTGCACTGTCCGGTGCTGTTGGAGGGCTACGAGCCGCCGAGCGACCCGCGCCTGGGCAATTTCCGCATCACCCCCGACCCGGGTGTGATCGAGGTCAACGTGCAACCCTCGGCGACCTGGGATGAGTTGGTCGAGCGCACTGAGTTTCTATACGAAGAGGCGCGACAGACCCGACTGACCACCGAGAAATTCATGATCGATGGCCGGCACACGGGCACCGGCGGTGGTAACCATTTCGTACTGGGTGGCGCGACACCGGCTGACTCACCGTTTCTGCGGCGTCCCGACCTGCTGCGCAGCCTGATCAGTTACTGGCATAACCATCCGTCATTGTCCTACCTGTTTTCCGGATTGTTCATCGGCCCGACCTCCCAGGCGCCTCGCGTGGACGAGGCGCGCAACGACGCGTTGTACGAACTGGAAATCGCTTTCGCGCAAATGCCACAGCCCGGCGAGGAATGCCCGCCGTGGTTGGTCGATCGCCTGTTGCGCAACCTGTTGATCGACGTGACCGGCAATACGCACCGTGCCGAATTCTGCATCGACAAGCTCTATTCGCCGGACGGCGCCACCGGGCGTCTCGGCTTGTTGGAGTTGCGTGCTTTCGAGATGCCACCCCACGCCCGCATGAGCCTGGCCCAGCAATTACTGCTGCGGGCGCTGGTGGTGCGGTTCTGGCGTGAGCCTTATGCGCCGGCGAAACTGGCGCGCTGGGGCACCGAGCTGCATGACCGTTTCCTGTTGCCGCACTTTATCGAGCAGGATTTTGCCGACGTCATCCATGAGCTGAACGCCGCCGGCTACCCGCTGCGGGCCGAGTGGTTCGCCGCGCACCTGGAGTTCCGTTTCCCCAAGGTGGGCGATTACGCGGTCAGCGGCATCGAGCTGCAATTGCGCCAAGCCCTCGAGCCTTGGCATGTGCTGGGGGAAGAGGGCGCGGTGGGCGGCACCGTGCGTTATGTGGATTCCTCCCTGGAGCGCTTGCAGGTCAAGCTCAGCGGCCTGGCGCCGCAACGCTACCTGCTGACCTGCAATGGCGTGCCGGTGCCGTTGCAACCCACTGGTCGGGTCGGCGAGTTCGTCGCCGGGGTGCGTTTCCGCGCCTGGCAACCGGCCAACTGCCTGCAACCGACCATCCCGGTGCATGCGCCGCTGGTCTTCGATTTGCTCGACACCTGGATGCAACGTTCCGTGGGCGGCTGCCAGTATCACGTGGCCCATCCGGGCGGGCGCAACTACGACAGCCTGCCGGTGAATGCCAACGAGGCCGAAAGCCGGCGGATGGCGCGTTTCTTCCGTATCGGACACACGCCTGGGAAACTTCCGACACCCAGCCTGGCAGTGGATGACGAGTTTCCGCTCACACTCGATCTGCGACGTTTTCCAGGAGCGTTAAAGCGCTAGGTGGCCCTTGTGGCGAGGGGATTTATCCCCGCTGGGCTGCGCAGCAGCCCTAAAGCAGTTAGCTCAATCTTCCTGGCACACCGAGTTGCCTGGTTTGGGGGCTGCTGCGCAGCCCAGCGGGGATAAATCCCCTCGCCACGATGATTGCAGTCTGAAAACCCAGGCCGGACCCAACATAAAACACACCTATCCGGGCGTCATGCGCTTGCGCTAGTCTCACCTTTTATTGCCGTCTGCCGAGCTTTCCATGCCTGACCTGCTTGACCGTTACCCGCTGACGACGGGCACCTATCACGAACTGTTGGACGACAGCGGTGCGGTGCGTCCGCACTGGCGGCGGTTGTTCGATCAGTTGCAGCGCAGCACGCCGGCTCACCTGATCCAGCGTCAGGCGCTGCTGGCTCGGCAGATCCAGGAAAACGGTGTCACCTATAACGTCTACGCCGATCCGAAGGGCGCCGACCGGCCGTGGGAGCTGGACCTGCTGCCCCACGTGATCGACCCGCAGGAATGGAAACATCTGTCGGCCGGGATCGCCCAGCGTGCGCGGCTGCTCAATGCGGTGCTGGCCGACCTGTATGGGCCACAGCGGCTGATCAGCGAAGGGCTGCTGCCGGCAGAGCTGGTATTCGGGCACAACAATTTCCTTTGGCCCTGCCAGGGCATCGCGCCACCGGACGGCAGCTTCCTGCACTTGTATGCGGTGGATCTGGCGCGCACGCCCGATGGCCGTTGGTGGGTCACGGCGGATCGGACCCAGGCGCCTTCGGGGGCCGGTTATGCGCTGGAAAATCGCATGATCGTTTCCCGCGCCTTCCCCGATTTGTATCGCGACTTGAAGGTGCGGCACTTGTCCGGGTTTTTCCGCACCTTGCAGGAAACCCTGGCAAGACAGGCCCCCAGCGACGGTGAGTCGCCACTGGTGGTGCTGTTGACGCCGGGGCGGTTCAACGAAAGTTATTTCGAACATCTTTATCTGGCGCGCCAGCTCGGCTATCCGCTGGTAGAGGGAGGCGACCTGACCGTGCGGGACGCCACGGTCTACCTCAAGACCCTCAGTGGCCTGCGCCGGGTCCACGCCATCATGCGCCGGCTCGACGACGATTTCTGCGACCCCCTGGAGCTGCGTACCGATTCGGCCCTCGGCGTGCCGGGGTTGTTGGAAGCGGTGCGCCAGGGCCGGGTGCTGGTGGCCAATGCCCTGGGCAGTGGCGTGCTGGAGTCACCGGGCCTGTTGGGGTTCCTGCCGAAGATCAACCAGTACCTGTTCGGTGAGGAATTGATACTGCCGTCCATCGCCACCTGGTGGTGCGGTGAGCCGCCGGTGCTGGCCCAGGCCCTGGAGAAATTGCCGCAGCTGTTGATCAAGCCGGCATTTCCTTCCCAGAGCTTCAGCCCGGTGTTCGGCCGCGACCTGAGCGAGAAGCAGCGCAGCCAACTGGCGGCGCGCATGCAGGCACGGCCCTATGCCTATGTCGCCCAGGAGTTGGCGCAACTGTCCCAGGCCCCGGTCTGGCAGGCCGAAGACGGGCACATCCAGCCTCGGGCCATCGGCATGCGCGTGTATGCCGTGTCCGGGAAGGATGATTATCGGGTGCTGTCGGGTGGCCTGACCCGCGTGGCCGCCGAGGCCGACGCCGAAGTGGTGTCGATGCAACGTGGTGGCGCCAGCAAGGACACCTGGGTGCTGGGCGAGCAGGCGCCCGGCGGTGAACAATGGAAGGCCCAGCGAACCGTGGGGGTCCACGACCTGGTTCGACGCGATCCGTACCTGCCTTCGCGGGTGGTGGAAAACCTGTTCTGGTTCGGCCGCTACTGCGAGCGTTGCGACGACAGCGCGCGGCTGCTGCGGATCATGCTGGGGCGTTATGTCGATGGCGATGACCCGCAGGCCCTGCAGTCGGCGGTGTCCCTGGGTGAAAGCCTGATGCTGCTGCCTGAAGAGGGCGAGCTGCACGAGCGTTTGCTGGCGGCGCTGTTGGGGGACGACTGGTCGTTCAGCCTGCGCTCCAACCTGCAGCGCTTGCAGTGGGCGGCCTCGCAGGTTCGCGGCAAGCTGTCCCGGGAGAACTGGCAGGCGCTGGTGGAGTTGCAGCGCGAAGCGATGGAGCTGGAAACCGAGGAGCCGGATTTCGGTGAGTTGCTGGATTTCCTCAATCGGCTAGTGATGTCCCTGGCGGCGTTGTCTGGTTTTGCCTTGGACGACATGACCCGCGACGAGGGCTGGCGCTTCTTGATGATTGGCCGACGCCTGGAACGCTTGCAGTTCCTCAGCGGCAGCCTGGCGGCGTTTTTGCGCAGCGATGCAGTGTTCGACCAGGCCGGGCTGGAGTGGCTGCTGGAACTGGGCAACAGCAGCATCACCTACCGTTCTCGCTACCTGGCGGTGGCGCAACTGATCCCGGTGCTGGACCTGTTGTTGCTGGACGAACAGAACCCCCACGCGGTGCTTTTCCAGTTAAAGCTGGTGGCCCGCACGCTCAAACGCCTGAACGACGATTTTGGCGCACCGAAGGAAACGGCCTTGCCAGAATTGGTGACGCGTCTTTCTCGCTTTGACTTGCGTTGCCTGGAAAACCCCCTGTTTGGCGAAGCCAGCCTGCGCGCAGCACTTGATGGGCTGGCCGACCTGTTGCAGGAAGTGGCCGATGTCGGTGGCCAGGTGTCCGATCGCCTGGCCTTGCGCCATTTCGCCCACGTCGATGACGTCAGCCAACGCACGGTGTCCGTCTGATGAGCGCTCGTTACCAGATCCTCCACGACACCCATTACCACTACGACAGCCCGGTGTCCCTGGCCCAGCAGCTTGCTCACCTGTGGCCGCGCGCCTGTGACTGGCAGCGTTGCACCGAACAGCAGTTGCTGATCAGCCCGGAGCCGACGACTCGTCGCGATGAGCTGGATGTGTTTGGCAACCCGCTGACCCGGCTGGCCTTCGAACGGCCCCATGACGAGTTGCTGGTCAATGCTCGCTTGAGCGTCGAAGTGCTGGCGCGCCCCGCGCTGGATTTCGACCTGTCCCCGGCCTGGGAATCGACCTGCAACGCGCTGAGCTACAGTGGCCGGCCACTGGCGGCACCATTGCTGGAGGCGTGCCGTTATCGTTTCGAGTCGCCGTATGTGCACCTCAAGCGCAGCTTCGTCGAGTTTTCCGAAAGTTGCTTCCCGCCGGGGCGACCGCTGATGGTTGGCGTTCGAGCGCTGATGGAGAAGATCTTCGAAGAGTTCACCTTCGATGCCGAGGCGACCCAGGTGGCGACGCCGCTGGTGGAGGTGCTGGAGCGGCGGCGGGGCGTATGCCAGGACTTTGCCCATCTGATGCTGGCCTGCGTGCGCTCGCGCGGTCTGGCGGCGCGTTACGTCAGCGGCTACCTGCTGACCCAGCCGCCACCCGGCCAGCCACGGTTGATTGGCGCCGATGCGTCCCATGCCTGGGTCTCGGTGTATTGCCCGGTGTTGGGGTGGGTGGACTTCGACCCGACCAACAACGTCCAGCCGGCCCTGGAACACATCACCCTGGCCTGGGGCCGGGACTTTTCCGATGTGTCGCCGCTGCGGGGGGTGATCCTGGGGGGTGGCAATCATGATCCCGAGGTGCGGGTGACGGTGATGCCGCTGGAGTCATGAGCGCTGTGTGGAAAATGTGGGAGCGAGCCTGTGGGAGCCGAGCTTGCTCGCGATGAACGATGACGCGTTTTTGCAGTTGAACCGTGTCGCCCTCATCGCGAGCAAGCTCGGCTCCCACAGGGTTCGGCGCCCACAGATTGTGTGTCATATGGATGAGTTGCTGGGCGGTTTCGTGCCGATGATCAGCCATGAGCACAAGCAGATCGGGTTGTTCGAGCCTGGCCAATTGCCAGCCAATCTACCTGCAGGCTATCGCCTGTCGATTATCAAGGCGCTGGGATTGTGAGGGCCGGCAGTGGGACTGCCGGCCCAGGACACAAAACCGGGGGGCCGGATCGGATCATCGGGCCCTGGGGGTATCAGGCCTCGGGTGCCTGATCTTTCGGTGCATCAACATCATCTTCTGCTGCTACTTCGCCTTCGGTATCCGGGGTCAGTGCGGCTTCTTCTTCAGCTGTGGCTTTCTTGCGCTGCAGCTTTTCCTCTTTCTTCTGCTCCTTGGCCAAGTCTCTCTGACGTTTGGCGAAGGAATAATTGGGTTTGGCCATGGGCGATCCTCTGGGGTCGAAGGTGAGGTTGAGCGGCGCATATTCTGCCCTGTATCGGGGCCGAGCCGTTAGCTGGGTTTTTGTTCGGCCCACTTTGGCTGCACTGACGGTTGCCATTCGTCCAGCGCATCGAGCAGGTTCTGCGCTGATTCGCTCACTTGCAGCATGTCACGATGGGGCGCGCGGACGAAGCCTTCGCCGACGATATGATCGAGAAAAGCGGTGAGCTTGCTGTAGAAGCCGTTCACTTCCAGCAGCCCCAGCGGTTTGCCGTGGTAGCCGAGCTGGCCCCAGGTCCAGACCTCGAACAACTCCTCCAGCGTGCCGAGGCCGCCGGGCAGGGCGATGAAGGCATCGCTGAGTTCAGCCATGCGCGCCTTGCGGGCGTGCATGCCGTCCACCACTTCCAGGCGGGTCAGGCCGCTGTGGCCGATTTCCTTGTCCTTCAGGCTTTGCGGGATGATGCCGATGACTTCGCCGCCAGCCGCCAGGGCCGCGTCGGCGACGATACCCATCAGGCCGACGGCCCCGCCGCCGTAGACCAGGGTCAATTTTCGTTCCGCCAACGCCCGGCCCAGGGCCTGCGCCGCTTCACGATACGCTGGATCGGTGCCGGTGCTGGCGCCGCAAAATACACAAACAGACGCGATGGACATGCTTTACTCCATGATCAGTAACCGACCCAGAGTAAAGCCTGGCCTTGGTGGCGCAAAGCGATTAAACCTCGCGTTGGGGTTTTTCGTAGGTGCCACTGGCGCCGCAGGCGTAGGCGGCGAGCAAGCTGCATAACAGGCTGTTGACGTTCATGATGGGCGCTCCCGAGAGGTGGTGAGGCTGATCATAGAGCGGTGTCCTCCCTCTGGCTGGTTGATTGTGTCCATCAGGCTGATAGCCTTAAGTTGTATACAATCTTTGATTCAGGTCATAGGAACTTGTCTGAAATTCAGGCAGTCTTTCCCTTTGACGGATTTTTGTTAACCATGCCTTGGAGATTCACGATGTTTGCCAAACTTGTTGCAGTATCCCTGTTGACGCTGGCCAGCAGCCAACTGATGGCAGCGGAGTGCAAGACCACCATCGACTCGACCGACCAGATGTCCTTCAACACCAAGGCCATCGAGATCGACAAGAGCTGCAAGACGTTCACCGTCGAGCTGACTCACTCGGGCAACTTGCCGAAAAACGTCATGGGCCATAACTGGGTACTGAGCAAGGAGGCTGACATGCAGCCGATTGCCACGGCTGGTTTGGCAGCAGGCGTCGACAAGAACTACCTGCCGGAAGGTGATGCACGCATCATCGCCCACACCAAACTCATTGGTGCCAAGGAAAGCGACTCGGTGACCTTCGATGTGTCGAAGCTCAATGCTTCCGAGAAGTACGGCTTCTTCTGCTCGTTCCCGGGCCACATCTCGATGATGAAAGGCACCGTTACCCTGAAGTAATCAGCTTCAGGCACAAAAAAGCGGCGCTTCTTTCAGAAATGGGAAGTGCCGTTTTTTTTGGTTTTTTAGAAAGCTCGGTGTTTAGTTGCTTTGGTGTGTATATCCGTTTTTTGCGTAA
>NZ_ATLN01000046.1:0-25885 GCF_000416195.1 Pseudomonas sp. CFII68 | reverse complement strand
GGAGGGCGCCAACGAAACCACCTTGCAGCAGACCTTGCGCACTTACCACGAGTTGATTGGGAACGCGTTCTTGCATGGCCGCCTGGCCAGCCAGCAAACCCTGCTCAATGGCACGACCAGTACGACCTTGTATGAATACAAGACGCTGCCGAGCGTGTTGACCGGTGAAACCGTGTTGGAAACCACTGAAACCTTCATCGGTTACGATGACGCGCCCGATGGCGAGGTTCGAAAAACGATCGTCAGTGAAGACTCATTGCTTCACGGTCAGCCATTGCTGACTCGCGACGACAATGAAGTGAAAATTCGCTACACGTACGACGCCCTGACTCGCGTCGTGACCGAAACCGTCGCGCCGGACGAACCGGAGTTCGAAGCAACGCGTCAGTATTCGTACCTACTGACCGCCCTGGATGGACAGCGGGCCGAGCAATTGGTCACTGACGTCAAGGGCGTGAAGACCCGGACACGGGTCGATGGGCTTAACCGTCCGGTGTATGCAGAACGCCAGGACGCCGATAACCTTGTGCGTGCCGAAGAGTTCCGTCAGACGTATTCGGCGAGTTACGACGTGTTTGGGGACCTGACCGAGGAAACTCAATACGACTGGCGCGATGAGCAGCAGGCGGCGTTGGCCTCCACCTACGAGTACGACGGGTGGGGGGCGCAGCGCAGTGTCACCGGACCGGACGGGATCAAGGTTTACGAAGAGACGAATCCGATTGGTTCTGAGCTATGGCAAGGCCCTATCCAGACCGCTTGGCGGGAAGGAACCGACACTGAGGCGAAGGTCAGCGGTAAAACGGTGACCTACTTGAACTTGTTGGAGAAGCCCGATCATGTGGAGCGCTTCGAGACCGATGGAACGCTGATTAGTCGGCACCGTTATGGTTATGACGGGCTCGGGCGAACTGTCGAGGAAACTGACGCTCGCGATGCCACTACAAAGTACACCTACGATATCTTTGACCGTATGGTGACCACTGTTCTTCCCGGTGGTGCTACGGTTCGACGCAGCTATGCACTGCATAGTTCGGAAGACCTTCCGACGGAAATAAGTGTCAACGGTATTGAATTGGGCCAGCAGGTTTTCGATGGATTGGGACGCAAGGTCGAGTCGACTACGGGGGGACGCAAGCAAACGTTCACCTACGATTCGGGGCAAACCCAACCGGCGACCCTGACCACCGCCAGCAATCAGCTGATCAATTATGTCTATCAACCTCAATTGGGTGAAGAACCCAGCCAGCGGAGCCTACCAGGAGGCGTCACGGCTGAATATGTACGAGACGGTAAAAATGCTCGACTTGTCAGTTGCAAGGAAGGCGGATTGGAGCTCTCCCGTGATTATTTCACGACCGGCGAGCTGAAAAGCGAGACGCGGGTACAAGGGGAAGACACTTATGCGATGCACTACCAGCACAGTCGATTGGGTCTTTTACTGAGCTATACCGATGTGCTGGAACAGACCCAGTCGTATACCTACGACAAGGCGAACCGTCTCGAACAAACCCGTCTTGGTAACACGCTCTCTTCGGATTTTACGTTCGATAGCCTGGGGCAGCTCAGTTCAGTCAGCACCCAGGACCGCGTCGGCGGGCAGGGTGTGACAATCAGCCTGCATTACGACGGGTTGGGGCGTGAAATACAGCGTAACTTCGACCTTGACGGTGTCGAGCAGCAACTGACCCAGGTATATAACAGCGTTGATGCATTGATCGAGCGAACCCTGTCCAAAGGCGAGACGTTGTTGCGCAAGGAAACTTACGAATACGACCCGCGTGGGCGCTTGGTGCTCTACACCTGTGAAGGCAGCGAACCGCCAGTGGACCCCTACGGTAAAGTCATTCTCAGTCAGCTGTTCCGATTCGATGCGCTGGACAATCTGATCCGAGTGAATACCACGTCTCCTGAAGGTATCAATGTGGCTGTCTATATCTATGACGACCCGAAGGACCCGACGCAATTGCGCAGAATAACCAATACAGGAGTCCCCGGTTACCCACCCGAAATAGTGCTCGAGTATGACGCCGACGGCCATCTGATCCGCGACGAAGAAAACCGCAGGCTCGAATATGACCCTCTCGGTCGGTTGGTTTCCGTCAGTGATCCGTCGGGAGGGGGGGATACCGGCTACAGCTACGACCCATTGGACACGCTGGCCGGCCTGGATGATGGGAGTGGGAAAGAGCAGCGCTTTTACCAGGGCGGTGAATTGACGAGCCTGGTCAAAGGTGCCAGCAGCAGCAGTTTCCTACGCGCAGACGGTGTCGTGCTCGCCGAGCACCAGGCGGGTGCTGACCCAAAGTCGTTATTGTTGGCCGGTGATGACAAGAACAGCGTGCTGTGGGAAATCGATCGCGATGCAACCCAGGAGTTTGTCTATACGCCGTACGGCCATCGCGTGGATGAAGCGTCGGTCAGCAGCCACCTGGGTTACAACGGCGAGCGGCGGGAAACCCAAACGGGTTGGTACTTGCTGGGGAAGGGCTATCGGGCGTTCAATCCGGTGTTGATGAGGTTTCATAGCCCGGACAGTTGGAGTCCGTTTGGGGATGGGGGGCTGAATGCTTACACCTATTGCCTGGGGGATCCGATTAGTTTTACGGATCCGACGGGGCATGTGATAGGTCGGCTATTCGCGCCCCCCAAGATTATGACGCCAATCAACGTGCCTCCCCAATTGGTCAAAAGTCCGGTTAAGGCATTAAACACTAGAGTCGCATCCGGTACCGCCAACGTGTCAGAGGTGTCCGGTGGCGCTCTTCCGTCGACTACCAGCCAGCCCAGCCGCCTAGTTGTTGAAACCGGCTATATATCTGAGCTTCCAAAAGAAAGACGCTACATTGCCCGACCCAGGAATCAAAATTTTGAAACAGGCAGTATTGCTGATCTCGCAAGAAACCGCAGACCTCCAGGATTCATCGATCATTCACGACGAAAGCCAATGCCTCTTCCAGACGCATCGAGGTCGGCACCTGATCCGGTGCCTATCCAGCCTAAGCAAGTTGCACCTATACCAGATGTGCCTAGGACAAACCCCAATCAAGCGAAGATAGCTGCTTTGCAAAAGAGAATAGATAAAATGATGAACAGTAAACGGGAAAGCGATATAAGTGCTAACGATCTGGCTAGTTGGCGTGCGCAGATACTCCGTTTGAGCTGAGTTCAATAAAAAAGAGCAAACGTCACCATCCCACCGTCATGGCCAGGTCCGAACTGATCATGGCGGTGCGCTTTTGTCGGATGATGGTTTCAGAACGCTCAGATCAAGCCGCATTCCCGCGCAATCTTCCCCGCGAGATGCCGCGAACTGACGCCGAATTTTCGGCGGATGTTATTGAAGTGATAATTGACGTTGGCTTCGCTGCAATCGACGATCATGGAAATCTCCCAGGAAGATTTGCCGGCTTCGCTCCACTGCAGGAATTCCTTTTCACGTTTGGTGAGTCGAATCGCTTGGGGTGGGTTGCTCTCCGTGGAATGGAGAGGGCCCTGATATGGCGACGAACGTCCAGAAATCGCGGTGCTGTGGTACATGACTGAAACTCCCATTCATCATCAATGATGGCGTGGGGGCGGCGGAATCTTCCTACTTCTTGATGGCATGGTTCACACGACCCGTCTTCAAGCCCTGAGGCAGGGCTGGAGGCACGGGGTCGTTATATCTCGATTCAAGCCACCTGAAACCTGTCAGACATTACAGGTGGTGAATGTCCATCAAGGGGTATCGGAACGGCTTTTAGGCCAAAGCCTTTGATAATCATGGCTTTTTTCTATGCGCATGAGGCCGCGAGCTAAAGCGCAAGAACGGATGACGGGAAGGACGCAGCGCTGCGAGTTCTGTGAACGACCCGGAAAAACTGTGGGAGCGAGCGAGCTTGCTCGCGAAGGCGGCACAGTCAACATCACTGCAAACTGCCCCACCGCTATCGCGAGCAAGCCCCTCTTTGATGAGTGCTTCGCACTCAAGCGGGAGCAAGCTCTCTCGTCACGGATTCAATCAATCCTTAAATGAGCAAGACCGAAACGCCTCATTTAAATTTGCATTCCGCCAACCCCGGGTATATACACGCACCATGCTTCCTTCCCAATGTTTGTGCATCAACCTGCGTCGTGCCGCCCGTGGCGTCAGCAGGTATTACGACGGCGCCCTCGACGGCTTCGGGATCAACGTCGCCCAGTATTCTTTGCTGAGCAACCTGGCGCGCCTGGACCAGCCGAGTATTTCTTCCCTGGCCGAGGCCATGGGCCTGGACCGCAGCACCCTGGGGCGTAACCTGCGGGTTCTGGAAGGCGAGGGGCTGGTGGCGCTGGCCGAGGGTGACGACCTGCGCAACCGCATTGTCGTGCTCACTGAAACGGGGCAGGCCCGGCTGGCGGCGGCGTTGCCGGCCTGGGAAGCGGCGCAGCAGAAACTGATCGATAAGCTGGGCGCGGAAAAGCGCGCGACCTTGCTAGCCTTGCTGGATGAACTGGCATGAAGCCGGTTCGTTCGATGATAAGTGGGTATATACCCGCGAGCGGAGAATAAGAATGACATCGATGTGGCGTACCTGTGGTTGGGTCCTGGTGGGCAGCGCGCTGATCCTGGCGTTGTCCCTGGGCGTGCGGCATGGCTTCGGCCTGTTCCTGGCGCCCATGAGTAGCGAGTTTGGCTGGGGCCGCGAGGTGTTCGCCTTTGCCATTGCCTTGCAGAACCTGATCTGGGGCCTGGCGCAGCCGTTCACCGGTGCGCTGGCCGACCGCTTCGGTGCGGCGAAGGTGGTGTTGATCGGCGGTGTTCTTTATGCCGTCGGCCTGGTGTTTATGGGCATGGCCGACTCGCCATGGTCCTTGTCGTTGAGCGCGGGTCTTTTGATTGGCATCGGCCTGTCGGGCACGTCGTTCTCGGTGATTCTGGGTGTAGTCGGACGGGCCGTGCCGCCGGAAAAACGCAGCATGGGCATGGGTATCGCCAGTGCCGCCGGATCCTTCGGCCAGTTCGCCATGCTGCCCGGTACGCTGGGACTGATCGGCTGGCTCGGTTGGTCGGCGGCGTTGTTGGCGCTGGGGCTGCTGGTGGCGTTGATCGTGCCGCTGGTGAGCATGCTCAAGGACGCGCCATTGCCGGTCGCCGGCCATGAGCAAACCCTGGGCGAAGCCTTGCGCGAGGCGTGCAGTCACTCCGGGTTCTGGCTGCTGGCGGTGGGCTTTTTTGTCTGCGGGTTCCAAGTGGTGTTCATTGGTGTGCATTTGCCGGCGTACCTGGTAGACCAGCACCTGCCCGCCAGCGTCGGCACCACCGTGCTGGCCCTGGTCGGGTTGTTCAATATCTTCGGCACCTATACCGCCGGTTGGCTGGGCGGGCGCATGTCCAAGCCGCGCCTGTTGACCGGGTTGTACCTGTTGCGGGCGGTGGTGATCGGCTTGTTCCTGTGGCTGCCGGTGACGACCACGACAGCGTACTTGTTCGGCATGGCGATGGGCTTGCTGTGGCTGTCGACGGTACCGTTGACCAACGGCACCGTGGCGACTCTGTTTGGTGTACGAAATCTCTCGATGTTGGGTGGGATCGTGTTCCTGTTCCACCAGTTGGGCTCTTTCCTCGGTGGTTGGTTGGGCGGGGTGGTGTACGACCGCACCGGCAGCTACGACTTGATCTGGCAGGTGTCGATCCTGCTCAGCCTGTTGGCGGCGGCGTTGAACTGGCCCGTACGTGAACGTCCGGTGGCGCGTCTGCAAGTCCAGGCCAGTGCAGCATGAGCCGCATCGGCCCGTGGTTGATCGCTGCCGGCGTCGGCCTGCTGTTGGCGTTCGCCTGGTGGGGCTGGCATCAGGGCGGGTTGGCCTTGATGCAACTGGGCATGGGCAACTGCTGAACAATGGACGGCATCGGACGCTGCGAGTAACGTCGTGGTCTGACGTGCTTTTAAGGAAAATCGACATGTTGATGCGCTGGTTTGCTGTTCCCGCCCTGTTGCTGGCTGTGACCGGGCAAGTCTGGGCCGCCGATTGCCCACCGTTGCTGGAGGGGTCGTTGCCCAAGCTGCGGGCCAAGGAAACCATTGATTTGTGCCAGCGCTTCGCCGGCAAGCCGCTGGTGGTGGTCAACACTGCCAGCTTCTGTGGGTTCGCCCCGCAATTCAAAGGCCTCGAGGCGCTCAACCAGCGCTACAAGGACCAAGGGCTGCAAGTGCTGGGCGTACCGTCCAATGACTTCAAGCAGGAATCCAAGGACGGTGCTGAAACCGCCAAGGTCTGCTACGTCAATTACGGTGTGACCTTCACCATGACCGAACCACAACCGGTGCGCGGCGCGGATGCGATACCGTTGTTCAAGCACCTGGCTGAACAATCCGGCGCGCCGAAATGGAATTTCTACAAGTACGTGGTGGACCGCCAGGGTAAGGTCGTTGGTAGTTTTTCCAGCCGGATCAAGCCTGATGATCCCGATTTCATCAAGGCGGTCGAAGCGGCCATTGCTTCCAAGCCCTGATCGCAGACCACGAAAAAGCCCCGCCTCTTTGCAGAGTGCGGGGCTTTTTTTCGGTTCAGGTGGCGAGTGGTTCAGGTACGCCGTGAAACATCAGAAGCGGTAGGTTGCACCGACGCCGAAACCGTTGGCGCTGTTTTCGTATTCAGCGTTGTAGGATTGGCCGAGCGCATTGCTGCCGCCGACTTTGACTTTTTCTTCCTTGAGGTAGGAATAAGCCACGTCGATGGTCAGGTCTTCTGTCGGGCTCCAGCCGGCACCGAGGCTGAAGATGGTCCGGTCGCCGGTCGGAATGCGTGGCGAGCGGTCCTGGTTGTTGGTCGGCGACTGGTCGAAGGTCAGGCCGGTACGCAGTACCCACTGCTTGTTCAACTGGTAGGAGGTACCGATGGCGTAGGCCCAGGTGTCGTGCCAGTTTTGCTCTTCGGTGATGGTGCCGAAGAGGGGCGGGTTCAGGGCACCACCACTCGTTACGTCGTTGTTTACGGTAATTTCTTTCAGGCGGCTCCAGCGAGTCCAGGTGCTGCCGGCGTAGACGGTCCAGGCATCATTGATTTGCTGGGTGACCGAAAAGTCCACCGACTCAGGCGTGGTGATGTCCAGCGAAGCGTCGTAGCGTGCGCTACTCAGTGCGGGAGGAGGAGTGCCTGCACCTGGGTTCACTTCGGTGTGGCCTTCAAGCTTGTACTTGACCTTGGAATGGTAGGTCAGGCCGACACGAGTGGTGTCGGTTGCCTGGACCAGCACGCCAATGTTGTAGCCGTAGCCAATGTCGTCACCCTTGATCTCCACGCCCGCCTCGGGCAGGCCTGGTACGCCCAGTTTCGATTCCAGGGAGCCGGAAATACGGTTGATGGTTGGGCCGAAACCGATCGATACCTTGTCGTTGAAGGCATAGCTGACGGTTGGTTGGAACGTGACGACTTTCACTTCGCTCTTGCTGCCGAAGCTCCGGCCCTGGAAGCCATTTTCGTAATCGGTGATCAAGCCGAACGGTGCGTAGACACCCAGGCCGAACGCCCACTGATCATCGATAGGCTTGACGTAATAACCCATCGGAACGCCGGTAAGCGGGACCATGTCGCCCTTGTTGGTGCCGGACTGGGTGCCGCTGGCATCGTCGATATCGGTGGAGGCATCAATGGCGGCGAAGCCACCGGTGACTTGCTGGCGCTTGAGGCGCGACATGCCGGCAGGGTTGCCAAACACGGTGCTGGCGTCATCGGCAGCGGAAGAACGACCTGCGAAACCAGTGCCCATGCCACTGATGCTTTGTTCGTTCAAGGCAAAGCCACTGGCGAAAAGTTGAGTGGATGCCAAGGTAACGGCAAGGCCAAGGGTGGTTTTGAGCATCATTTTTTTCATTGTTAGAACTCCTGGTGATCACCGGGGCGAAAATTACCAACATTTTCGGCCAAGCGCTATAGCCTTTATCGCTTGATTTAGAGTGGTTTTGTAGGACAATCAGACCAAATTCGCGACCGTTGTAGGAAGTTTCCAAATTTCCCGTCAGCAAGCGACTTGGTTCAGTGGCGAGACGTAGCTTCGCCAGGCACAGGTGAAATCTCGCAGGCGCCCTTGGGGGTGAAAGGTCTGTCGCCAGATGCGGGCCATGCCCAGCAGGTCATCGGCTTCGGGAAGCGGGGTGTTCTGTTCCTCCACCAGCAGCCAGGCAATGGCGGTGGCGTAGCGCAGGTTGACGGTCAACTCCAGGTGCGGGCCGCTGAGAAAGGCGTGCTGGCTGGCCAGGCCGCGTACCAGGCTGGCACGCTCCGGGTCCAGCGCCAGGTAATGATCCCAGAGTGCCTGGTGTCGGGGTTCGGTAATGCGATACAGGCCGTGCCCGCGGCGATCATGCAGGGCCGAACCGAGGGCGGACTGGCTGGCGGCAATGCCCAGCAACAAGGATTCCGCGGTTGCGCTATGACGCTCAAGGTAGAGGAGCGTCGGGCGGATCACATATCGACACAGTTCGCTGGCAGCGATACCCATAAAACCCTCGAAGTGTGAATGGGCGGGGCCTGAAGAGTGTGGGCTTGGCAGCGGTGGATCGGTCCAGGCCCCGCCGGAAGCGGATCATGCCGCTTGACTTGAAGTGTAGTGTCATATTTGCGCTGTAAAGGACTGTTTTTAAAACATCTTCAACGAACGGTTATAACTGTTATATCCCTTGGTACTTACGCCGTTTCGCTTGAGCGAGAAATTCCAGGCAATAAAAAACCCCACTTTCTAGGCGGGGTTTTTGGGTTTTCAGCCTTTCTGGCGTGTCAGGCAACCAGTGCCTGGCGGGTACGCTCGATCACGGCCTGCAGCGGTTCGGCGCTGGAGTACTGATCGGGGTACAGGCGTTCGCTGTGACGGGCGATGCCGTGTTCGTTGACCAGGGTGAAGCTGAAGCAGCCTTTGCGAGCGGCCATGATCAGGCAGTTCATCGGGGCAAAAGCGTTGGTGAGGGTGCGGATAGCATCCTGTGCGTGGATTTGAGTAGACATGTTATGGGTGTTCCTACAAATGACACGGTTAAGAACCGTGCAACGTTAAAACGTTCCAGTAACGTCGACCACCATTGGTCGAACGAAGAACCCGACTGGAACAAAGCAGCCAGTTTGAGCGCTATATGAAGTGCGCGCTTGGGCTGGCAGGTAGGTACTTAGGAGGGCAGGCAGCACATCAAGGGCAAAGGTTCTGGGCCCAGGGTGAAGATCCTGATCAATTTGCAGGTTGGTTCGGTCAGAGTAATGAGCCTGGCAACACCCTTTGCATTCGATCAAAGGCTGTGTTGGCGCAAGGTTTACCTGGAAACCATCGAGGGGGCCGGTCTCTTTTTTTCGGTGAGGCGTCCTTTGAAGGATGGCTGACCGTGGAGATGTGTTCGACCCGGAATTGACTTTCAGCTTGGTACTAACGCCGCGGATAGTAACGGATCGAACGGGTGAAGGGAAGGGCATTGGTTAAAAAATATTCAAATAGGGCCTCACCCTGATGCCGATTAGTTAAGAGAACAGCCTAGTAATATTCTCGTGGCGAGGGAGCTTGTTCCCGCTGGGCTGCGTAGTAGCCCCAAAACAGGGCCGCTTCGCGCCCCAGCGGGAGCAAGCTCCCTCGCCACGGGTTTATCCCCAGTTTTTACCGCCAGATGCGCCAAAAAATCGCAGCGTTATAACCAGTTCGGCTGTTACTTGTGCACACTCGCTACACCACTTGTCACTGTACTGTCATGTCGAAACAATCCGGGGTGGGTGCCTGTATCCAAAATTTAAGTCAATGAAAAACATCGCTTTTTTTTGCTGGTGAAAAAATCGTCAGTTTAAGCGCAGGCCCCGTTCCACAGGGCTTTGCGCGAGTTCAGGGTGGGTTGTCCACTGAGTTATCCACAGCTTCTGTGGATTGTCCCAAGCGCTTGCTCTAGCACGGGCGTGCTGGTTTTTTTCGGCTTTACCCGTGCGAAAAAAGGAGTAGAGTGGCGCGCCTTCCGATCTGCCCCACAGTGTTTTATGAAGTTTCGCTCAGTATCAAATCCTGTTACCTCCACACCCCCTGGTGTTACCCCACCCAAGCGTATTTCGATGCGGGTGGCTGAGTGGTTGCTCGACAGCCCGCGACTGGGGGACAGCCCCAGCGTCAAGCACTTGGCCGGCCGTTTACTCAAGCAACCGGCCCGTGAAGGCGTGGTGGCCGCGCAAAGTCGCCTCGGGCAGTTGATGTGCCGTGAATGCGGCAACGCCCGGGATCGACGCATCGGCCATGACCTGCTGCGCCAGGCCGCGCGGGCCGGCGATGATCGAGCCCGCCGGGCCCTCGGTGAAATCGAAGGCTGAAAACGAAGACCGCGCTGGGCAACCCCCAGCCGCTTGGTTAACCTTCGGGCTTTATTTGATCGGCAGGAATTGTCATGGCTATGGATTTGACCAGCCTGTTGTTTGGCCTGGCAGGCGCTGCGGTGCCGTTGCTGGCGCTGGCCTGGCACCTGCAACGCCAGGCCGGTGCTGCGCAGACCGAGCAGGCCCTGTTGGAAGAACGCCTGGCCACCGCGCACATGGCCCACGACGGCCTCAATGCCCAGCTCGATGCCTGCCGTGACGAGATCAGCGACCTGAGCCAGGCCAACGCTGCCAAGCAAGCCGAGCTTGCCGCAGCCTGTCGTGAAGTCGAGTTATTGCAGATCGAGCGCGACAATGCCCGGGATGCGGCCCACGCCTGGAACCTGGAGCGCGCCAACAAGGAAGCGGAACTGCGGCGGCTCGATGCCCAGGCGGCGTCGTTGCATGCCGAACTGCGCGAGCAGCAGGAAAGCCATCAGCAACGCCTGGATGATCTGCAAGGTTCGCGCGACGAGTTGCGGGCACAGTTCGCCGAGCTTGCCGGAAAAATCTTCGATGAGCGTGAGCAGCGTTTCGCCGAGACCAGCCACCAGCGCCTGGGTCAGTTGCTCGATCCGCTGAAGGAGCGCATCCAGTCCTTTGAAAAACGCGTCGAAGAAAGCTATCAGGCCGAGGCCCGGGAACGTTTCTCCCTAGGCAAGGAGCTGGAGCGCCTGCAGCAACTGAACCTGCGCTTGAGCGACGAGGCAACCAACCTCACCCGCGCGCTCAAGGGCCAGAAGACCCAGGGCAACTGGGGTGAGCTGATTCTGGAACGGGTGCTTGAACATGCCGGCCTGGAGAAGGGCCGCGAGTATCAGACCCAGGTCAGCCTCAAGGGCCCGGACGGTGAGCGTTTCCAGCCGGACGTGTTGATTTATCTGCCTGGCGACAAGCAGGTGGTGGTCGACTCCAAGGTCAGCCTCACGGCCTATCAGCAATATGTGGCCGCCGAAGATGACGCCATTGGCCAACTCGCCCTCAAGCAACATGTGGTGTCGTTGCGCGCCCACGTCAAAGGCTTGGCCGGCAAGGACTACAAACGCCTGGACGGTTTGCACAGCCTGGATTTCGTGTTGTTGTTCGTGCCGATCGAAGCGGCGTTTTCCGCCGCCCTGCAAGCCGAGCCGAACCTGTTCCAGGAAGCCTTCGACCGCAATATCGTGATCGTCAGCCCGACCACATTGCTGGCGACCCTACGGGTGATCGACAGCTTGTGGAAGCAGGAACGCCAGAGCCAGAACGCCCGGGAAATCGCCGAGCGGGCCGGGTGGCTGTATGACAAGTTCGTCTTGTTCATCCAGGACCTGGACGAGATTGGCAGTCGCTTGCAGCAGCTGGACAAAGCCTACAGCGCGGCGCGCAACAAGCTGACGGAAGGGCGCGGCAACCTGATCAGCCGCAGCGAACAGCTCAAGCTGCTCGGCGCCCGGGCCAGCAAGAGCTTGCCCAGCGAATTGCTCGAACGGGCGATGACCGATGCGGATGGGCTGCCTGAGTTGCCGGAAGAAGCCAGCGAGAAAACCCAGGGCTGAAGCAGATCCTGAAGCAGGAACGCCAGAGCCAGAACGCCCGGGAAATCGCCGAGCGGGCCGGGTGGCTGTATGACAAGTTCGTCTTGTTCATCCAGGACCTGGACGAGATTGGCAGTCGCTTGCAGCAGCTGGACAAAGCCTACAGCGCGGCGCGCAACAAGCTGACGGAAGGGCGCGGCAACCTGATCAGCCGCAGCGAACAGCTCAAGCTGCTCGGCGCCCGGGCCAGCAAGAGCTTGCCCAGCGAATTGCTCGAACGGGCGATGACCGATGCGGATGGGCTGCCTGAGTTGCCGGAAGAAGCCAGCGAGAAAACCCAGGGCTGAAGCAGATCCTAAGGCTGAAGCGGAACCCAAGGCTGAAGCGGAACCCAAGGCTGAAGCGGAACCCAAGGCTGAAGCGGAACCCAAGGCTGAAGCGGAACCCAAGGCTGAAGCGGAACCCAAGGCTGAAGCGGAACCCAAGGCTGAAGCGGAACCCAAGGCTGAAGCGGAACCCAAGGCTGAAGCGGAACCCAAGGCTGAAGCGGAACCCAAGGCTGAAGCGGAACCCAAGGCTGAAGCGGAACCCAAGGCTGAAGCGGAACCCAAGGCTGAAGCGGAACCCAAGGCTGAAGCGGAACCCAAGGCTGAAGCGGAACCCAAGGCTGAAGCGGAACCCAAGGCTGAAGCGGAACCCAAGGCTGAAGCGGAACCCAAGGCTGAAGCGGAACCCAAGGCTGAAGCGGAACCCTGTGGCGAGGGAGTCTTGTGGGAGCAAAGCTTGCTCGCGATGGCATCCTTGAGACCGCCATCGCGGGCAAGCCTTGCTCCCACAAGATTTTCCATCGCCACAGGGAACAGCGTGTTCCTCTGCCCATTACAACGGCAAATGCCGACTCAACAACGCCCGCAACGCCGCCGGCTTCACCGGCTTGGCAACCTGATCAGCCGCAGCGAACAACTCAAGCTACTCGGCGCCCGGGCCAGCAAGAGCTTGCCCACAATGGAATCTTGTGGGAGCAAAGCTTGCTCGCGATGGCATCCTTGAGACCGCCATCGCGGGCAAGCCTTGCTCCCACAGATTTTCCATCGCCACAGTGGAACAGCGTGTCCCTCTGCCCATTACAACGGCAAATGCCGACTCAACAACGCCCGCAACGCCGCCGGCTTCACCGGCTTGGCAACCTGATCAGCCGCAGCGAACAACTCAAGCTACTCGGCGCCCGGGCCAGCAAGAGCTTGCCCACAATGGAATCTTGTGGGAGCAAAGCTTGCTCGCGATGGCATCCTTGAGACCGCCATCGCGGGCAAGCCTTGCTCCCACAGATTTTCCATCGCCACAGTGGAACAGCGTGTCCCTCTGCCCATTACAACGGCAAATGCCGACTCAACAACGCCCGCAACGCCGCCGGTTTCACCGGCTTGGCCAGGTAATCCAGCCCTGCGGCATGCACCTGGGCTATCATCTCAGGTCGGCCGTCCGCGCTGATCACCACCCCCGGCACCGGTTCCCCCATGCGCGTGCGCAACCAGGCCATCAGTTCGGTGCCGGTCTCGCCGTCGTCCAGATGAAAATCCACCAGCGCCAGTTGCGGTCGGCCGCCCTGGGCCAGCCAGCGCTCGCATTCTTCCCGGTTGCGTGCTGTCCACACCTGGCAACCCCAGCGCGTCAGCAGGCTGTTCATGCCGATCAGGATGCTGTCTTCGTTATCGACGCACAGCACCAGCGCGCCGCTTGGCAAATGACCGTTGGGTTCGACCACGGGGCTCGGTACGACGGCTTGTGTATGGGCCAAGGGGACGCTGACGCTGAATACGCTGCCGCGCCCCGGCCAGGAACGCACGCGCAAGGTATGGCCCAGCACACGGCACAGCCCGTCGGCGATGGCCAGGCCCAGGCCCAGGCCTTTTTCGGCGCGGGTCTGGTGGCTGTCCAGACGCTTGAACTCTTCGAAAATGACCTGCAGCTTATCCTCGGCGATGCCCGGCCCACGATCCCAGACTTCCAGGCACAACTCGCCGTTGCGCCGACGTACCCCCAACAGCACCGGGCCCTTGGCGTAGCGGAAAGCGTTGGTCAGGAAGTTCTGCAAAACCCGCCGCAACAACTTGATGTCGCTGTCCACCCGTAGCCGTGAGCCGCGCATTCGGAATTTCAGGCCTTGTTCCTGGGCCAGCGCCGTGAACTCGGCGCCCAAGGTGTCGAACAACTCGTTGAGGACGAATGGCTTGCGGTCGGGGTTGATCTTGCCGTTTTCCAGACGGGAGATGTCCAGCAGGTCGGTGATCAGGTCTTCAGCGGAACGCAGCGAACTGTCCAGATGCTGCACCAGTTGCCGGGCCTCGCTCGGCAAACCCTCGTGCTGGTGGGACAGCGCGGCGGAGAACAGCCGCGCGGCGTTGAGCGGTTGCATCAGGTCGTGGCTGACTGCCGCCAGGAACCGGGTCTTGGATTGATAGGCCGCTTCGGCGGTGCTCTTGGCTTCGGTCAGGGCCAGGTTCAGCTGTGACAATTCCCGAGTGCGTTCGGCCACCCGTTGCTCCAGCCCCTCGTTGGCTTCGGTCAGCGCTTGTGCGGCCTCGCGGAACGCGGTGATGTCAGTGAAACTCATGACGAAACCGCCACCGGGCATCGGGTTGCCGATCAGCTCGATCACCCGGCCGTTGGGGAACAGCCGCTCAGAGGTATGGGCGCGGCCCTGGCGCATCCAGTGCAGGCGTCGGGCGACGTGAACTTCGGCTTCGCCCGGCCCGCAGAGGCCACGTTCGGCGTTGTAGCGGATGATATCGGCAATGGGCCGGCCGACACTGATCAAGCCGTCCGGATACTTGAACAGCTCCAGGTAGCGCCGGTTCCAGGCCACCAGCCTGAGGGACTGGTCGACCACGCTGATGCCCTGGCTGATGTTCTCGATGGCGCCTTGCAACAGCGCACGGTTGAACTGCAGCACTTCCGACGCTTCGTCTGCGATCCGGACGACGTCTTCAAGCTGCATCTCCCGACCTTCAATGGCGGCTTTTACCACAGCCCTGGTCGAAGAGGCCCCGAGTACACCGGCCAGCAGGCGTTCGGTGTGGGCGATCCATTCGCTGTCGGCGTTCTGGGTCGGGTTGAAGCCTTTGCCCTGGCGGTAGGCAAAACGGATGAAGCTCTGCCGCGCCCGCTCCTCGCCGACGAAACGGGCGGCCAGTTGCAACAGGTCTTCGATGTGCACCGCCAGCATTGAGCGCGGGTTGGGGCGGGCGCTGATTTCCTGGCCGATGAAGCGTCCGGCCTGCCAGTGTTCCGAAACGCGTGTGCGCGACAGCACGGAGATCCAGGCAAACAGCGTGAAGTTGCCGGCCAGGGACAGCACCACCCCCTGGGTCAGCGGGGTAATCGGCAGGTTAAAGGGATTGCCATGCAACCAGGCCAGGCCCGGAAAGCTACTGAGCGACCAGCCCAGGCTGTGGGCGGCAATCGGCAACACCAAAGTGTAGAACCACAGGAAGATCCCCGTGGCGAGGCCGGCGAACACACCGCGGCGGTTGGCCTGTTTCCAGTACAGCGCGCCGAGCATGGCCGGGGCCAGTTGGGTCACGGCGGCGAAGGCGATCTGGCCGATGGTCGCCAGGCTCGCCGTCGAACCCAACAGCCGGTAGCTGACATAGGCCAGCAACAGGATCACGACGATGCTCACCCGCCGCACCGAGAGCATCCACTGGCGGAACACTTCGAAGGGCCGTTCGGCGTTGTTGCGGCGCAACAGCCACGGCAACAGCATGTCGTTGGAAACCATGGTGGACAGCGCCACACTCGCGACGATCACCATGCCGGTGGCCGCCGAGGCGCCGCCAATGAACGCCAGCACGGCCAGGGCCGGATGGGCCTGGGCCAGCGGCAGGCTGATAACGAACGAGTCCGGCAGTACCGAGCTGGGCAGCATCATTTGCCCGGCGAGGGCGATGGGCACCACGAACAACGCGGCCAGGGCCAGGTAGGCGGGGAATACCCACTTGGCCAGGCGCAGGTCCTGGGGTTCGATGTTTTCCACCACGGTCACGTGGAACTGCCGCGGCAAGCAGATGATCGCCATCATCGCCACCCCGGTTTGCACCACCATGGATGGCCAGTTGATGGTTTCTTTCCAGTACTGCTCCAGGCGTGGGGCGAGCATGGCCTGGTTGAACAGGTCGTCGAAGCCGTCGTACAGGCCGTATGTCACGAACGCACCGACCGCCAGGAAGGCGAACAGCTTGACCAGGGATTCGAAGGCAATCGCCAGCACCATGCCACGGTGGTGTTCGGTGGCGTCGAGGTTGCGGGTACCGAATACGATGGTGAACAAGGCCAGGATCAGCGAGACGATCAGCGCGGTGTCCTGGGCGCGGGTGCCCATGGCATCGGCGCCGGCACCGATCAACAGGTTCACCCCGAGCACGATGCCCTTGAGTTGCAAGGCGATGTACGGCAGCACGCCGACCAGGCAGATCAGCGCGACCACCACTGCCAGGGATTGGGACTTGCCGTAGCGGGCGGCGATGAAGTCGGCGATGGAGGTGATGTTCTCCTGTTTGCTGATCATCACCATTTTCTGCAGGACCCACGGCGCCAGCACTAGCAGCAGGATTGGCCCGAGGTAGATCGGCAGGAATGACCAGAGCTGTTCGGCCGCCTGGCCGACGGCACCAAAGAACGTCCAACTGGTGCAATACACCGCCAGCGACAGGCTGTAGACCCAGGCCCGCACCCGCGGCGGCAGCGGTGTGCTGCGCCGGTCGCCGTAGAAGGCGATGGCGAACATGATGGCCATATAGGCCAGGGCGACAACGGCGATCAGCCCGCTGGACAACGACATGGAAACTCCCGGACGAAGACACCGGGACTTGAGCCCGGCAGGACAGTCTCGCATGCCCGCTCGGGTTCGTCAGTGTCGACCAAGGTCGAGGCGTGGTGGGGTGTCGCAGGTGGGGGGAATGCTCAGGTTATTGGGTGTTCTTTCGGGCCTCTTCGCGAGCAAGCCCGCTCCCACATTGGACCTCCGGTGGACACAATATTTGTATTCACCACAGAACCAATGTGGGAGCGAGCCTGCTCGCGAAGGCGGTCTTACTGACCCAACGCAATATCCACCAACCGATGCAACTCCCCAACCTCCAACGGCGCGCTAGCAAAGAGAATGCGGAACACCGTCGGCGCCACCACTACATTGATCAGCCGCTCGACGCCTGGATTGGGCTCATCGGGGTAGCGATCCAGGATGATCTGCAACTGACGGCTGAGGATCCCCACGCAATACCCCGGCGTGGCGCAGGCCTGGATGTCGCGCATCATGTTGCGACCGGGCTCGGAGCTCATTTCGTCCAGGTATTGCTCAGCCCAGGCGCGTAGGTCGCCGCGTAAACTGCCGGTGTCGGCTGGTTCGCCGTCAGGGCGCATGCGCGCGATGGCGACGTCGGCCAGTAGCGCGGGCAGATCGCCCCAGCGCCGGTAGATGGTGGACGGCGTCACCCCGGCGCGCGCAGCGATTTGCGGCACGGTCAGGGTCGCGCGGTCCTGCTCTTGCAGCAGGTCGCGGACCGCCGAATGAATCGACTCTTGGACCCGGGCGCTTCGACCGCCGGGGCGTAAACCTTCTTTGATAGCCATGCGTCAGACCTTAACACAAAGAATTTGCTTTAAGCGCACGCCGGTAGCACACTTCGCAAAAGCAAAAAATTAGCTTTTGCGAGTACTCCTGTGGAGCGTGCCCATGTCCCGTCCAGCTTCGACCCGCGCCAGCCTGATATTCCTGGCGCTCACCTTGCTCGGTTTTCTCGCTGCGTCCAGCGCGCCGACGCCGTTGTATCACCTCTATCAGGAACAATTACAGTTTTCCCCGGCCGTCCTGACGCTGATTTTCGGTGTGTACGCCTTCAGTCTGTTGGCGGCCTTGCTGACCGTGGGTTCGCTATCGGATTACCTGGGCCGCAAACCGGTGATCTTCGCGGCATTGTTGCTCAACATGCTGGCGATGCTGCTGTTCATCAGTGCCGACAGCGTTGCCTGGTTGATCAGTGCTCGGTTGATCCAGGGATTTGCCACCGGCATGGCCACCAGCGTACTGGGGGCAGCCTTGCTGGATTTCGACCGTCGCCAAGGCCCGCTGATCACCAGTGTCGCGCCGCTGTTGGGCATGGCATGCGGGGCGCTGGGCTGTGGCCTACTGGCTGAATTCGCGCCGTTGCCCTTGCAACTGACGTACTGGCTGCTGTTGGGCTTGTTCCTGGCCCAGGCCGTTTACCTCTGGCGCCTGGCGGAAAGCGTCAGCCCGCAACCGGGTGCCTGGCGGTCCCTGCGGCCAACCCTGCATGTGCCGCCCCAGGCGCGGCAAGCTTTGTGGCGGGTCCTGCCACTGGACCTGGCGGCCTGGGCCGTGGGCGGTTTCTACCTGTCACTGGCACCGTCCCTGGTGCGGGCGGCCACCGGATCGACCTCCAATCTGATCGGTGGCGCGCTGGTGGCGTCGCTGACCCTCAGCGGCGCGTTATCCATCTACCTGTTGCGCAACCAAGGCGCAGACAAAATGTTGCGCCTGTCCGCGAGCTTGCTGGTGATTGGCCTGGCATGGGTGCTGGTAGCGGTGCATGGCGCTAGCTTGCCATTGTTCTTCATTGGCACGCTGGTCACCGGTGGCGGCTTTGGCGCAGGATTCCTGGGGGCGCTGCGCAGCATCATGCCGCTGGCCTTGCCCCACGAACGGGCCGGCTTGATGTCGGCGTTCTATGTCCTCAGTTACCTGGCCTTCAGCCTGCCGTCGCTGCTGGCGGGGAACCTGACGCGGGTGTTCGGATTGATCCCGACCACCGATGGCTATGGCGCGGTGTTGATTGTGCTGTGTGTCGTCGCGTTGTTGGGGTTGCGTCAATCCATGAGACCGGTCAGCGATGGCGCGCGGTCTTGAAACCAAGCATGCAGGCGCTGCTGGCAGTGGGTTAGTCTTGGTGCCTCAGCCTTTTTCCGGACGATCCCTTGAAAATCATTCGCAGCAAATCCTTCACGGGGGACCGCGCCTGGGCGGCGCTGGATATCGCCAACATGAACGGCATCACCACGCGCCTGCACTGGACCGATCAGCCGTACAAATGGCACGTCAATGACGGCGAGGAAGTCTTCGTGGTGCTCGATGGGCAAGTGCGGATGTGCTACCGGGAAGAGGGTGTCGAAAAGGAGACCTTGCTGGAGGCCGGGGACATTTTCTACGCATCGGTGGGCACCGAGCATGTGGCCAGGCCCTTGGGCGAAGCGCGAATCCTGGTGATCGAGACCGAAGGCAGTGTCTGATAGTTATCTGTAAAACCGATAAGATATAGAGAAAATACCCGTTATATAGATATTCGATCCGGCTCTAGCATGGCTCCACCTCATCCGAGGACAGGAGTTCGCCATGACATGCTGCGCTGCAAAAAACCGCTTGCGTCCATTGAGCCATTTGCCCAGGCCGCTGGAGGCCATTCGCCAATTCACGCCTAACTGGTTTGCCGTGGTCATGGGCACCGGCGTGCTGGCGCTGGCCTTGGCGCAATGGCCGGCGTCGATGCCCGGCCTGCGGGCCCTGGGCGAAGGCTTGTGGTTGTTCAACACGCTGTTGTTCGTGGTGTTCGCCCTCATGTACACGGCCCGTTGGGTGCTGTTCTTCGACGAAGCGCGACGGATTTTCGGCCATTCAACAGTCTCGATGTTTTTCGGCACCATCCCCATGGGGCTGGCGACCATCATCAACGGCTTTCTGGTTTTTGGGCTGCCGCGCTGGGGGGAGGGCGTGGTGGCGGTGGCTGAGGCGTTATGGTGGATCGACGTGGCCATGTCGCTGGCCTGTGGCGTGCTGATCCCGTTCTTGATGTTCACCCGCCAGGAACACCGGATCGATCAGATGACCGCCGTGTGGTTGTTGCCTGTGGTGGCCGCCGAAGTCGCAGCCGCCAGCGGCGGGCTGTTGGCGCCGCATCTGGCCGACGCTCATGGGCAATGGGTCATGCTGGTGACCAGCTACGTACTCTGGGCTTTTTCCCTGCCGGTGGCGTTCAGCATCCTGACGATTTTGCTGTTGCGCATGGCGCTGCACAAACTGCCTCACGAAAACATGGCCGCCTCGAGCTGGCTGGCCCTCGGCCCGATCGGCACCGGCGCCCTGGGCATGTTGCTGCTGGGCAACGACGCTCCGCTGATTTTTGCCGCCAATGGCCTGCCCGGCGTAGGCGAAATCGCCGCCGGGTTGGGGCTGGTGGCCGGCATCACGCTGTGGGGGTTGGGTTTGTGGTGGATGTTGATGGCGCTGTTGATTACCGCGCGCTACCTGCGTGCAGGCATTCCCTTCAACCTCGGTTGGTGGGGCTTTACCTTTCCCCTGGGTGTGTACGCGCTGACCACGCTGAAGCTTGCAGACCTGCTGGGCCTGGTTTTTTTCAGCGTGTTCGGGGCTGTGCTGGTGGCGATGCTGGTGGTGATGTGGCTGATCGTCGGGCGGCGTACGGTGCAGGGCGCCTGGCACGGTGAGTTGTTTGTGTCGCCCTGTATTGCAGGGCTGGCGAAATAATCGCTAAAGACAGGTAATGTGTGGCCTGGATCGAAAAAACGTTCATTCCAATAAGCGTCCACGCCACTCAGGAACATGGAAGATGAGTCACCCTTCGCAGTTCACCTTGCTTCGCACGCGGCGTTTCCTGCCGTTCTTCATCACGCAGTCCTTGGGCGCGTTCAACGACAACATTTTCAAGCAGTCGCTGATCCTCGCCATCCTCTACAAATTGACCATCGAGGGCGACCGCTCGATCTGGGTCAACCTCTGCGCACTGCTGTTTATCCTGCCGTTCTTTCTGTTCTCGGCGTTGGCAGGGCAGTTCGGGGAAAAATTCGCCAAGGACGCGTTGATTCGTCTGATCAAGCTCGGCGAAATCGCCATCATGGCAGTCGGCGCAGTAGGTTTTCTGTTCGATCACTTGTCGCTGATGCTGGTGGCGCTGTTCGCCATGGGCACGCATTCGGCGCTGTTCGGCCCAGTGAAGTATTCGATCCTGCCCCAGGCCTTGCGTGAGGAGGAGTTGGTCGGCGGCAACGGCCTGGTGGAGATGGGCACCTTCCTGGCGATCCTGGCCGGCACCATCGGCGCCGGGATCATGATGTCCTCGGCGCAATACGCACCCGTGGTGTCCACCGCGATCATCGGCGTTGCCGTGCTCGGTTACCTGGCCAGCCGCAGCATTCCGCGCGCGGCGGCGGCCTCGCCGCAAATGCGTTTGAACTGGAACATCTTCAGCCAATCCTGGGTCACCCTGAAACTGGGGTTGGGGCAAACCCCGGCAGTGTCCCGGTCGATTGTCGGCAACTCCTGGTTCTGGTTCGTCGGTGCGATCTACCTGACGCAGATCCCCGCCTATGCCAAGGAGTGGATGCACGGTGACGAAACCGTGGTGACCTTGATCCTGACGGTGTTCTCGGTGGGGATCGCCTTGGGTTCGATGCTCTGTGAAAGGCTTTCCGGACGCAAAGTCGAGATCGGCCTGGTGCCGTTCGGCTCGTTCGGGCTCACCGTATTCGGTTTGTTGCTGTGGTGGCATTCCGGTGGAATCCCCGACAGCGTCGAGGGTCACGGTTGGCTTGAAGTGCTCGGTTTCGGTCACGCCTGGCTGGTGTTGATCGACATCCTGGGCCTGGGCATCTTTGGTGGTTTCTACATCGTGCCGCTGTACGCCTTGATCCAGTCGCGCACGGTGGAGAACGAGCGGGCGCGGGTGATTGCCGCCAACAACATTCTCAACGCGTTGTTCATGGTGGTCTCGGCCATCGTCTCCATCGTGTTGCTGAGCCTGGCAAAACTGTCGATTCCACAACTGTTCCTGGTGGTGTCGTTGCTGAACATCGGTGTCAATGCCTACATCTTCAAGATCGTCCCCGAGTTCAGCATGCGTTTCATGATCTGGCTGCTGAGTCATTCCATGTACCGCGTGGAGCATCGCAACCTGGAGGCGATACCCGATGAAGGCGCTGCGCTGTTGGTCTGTAACCACGTTTCCTTCGTCGATGCCTTGCTGATTGGCGGCGCGGTGCGTCGGCCGATTCGCTTCGTGATGTACTACAAGATCTACAACTTGCCGGTGCTGAATTTCATCTTCCGCACCGCCGGGACGATCCCGATTGCCGGGCGCCAGGAAGACATTCACATCTACGAAAAAGCCTTCAAGCGAATCGCCCAATACCTGAAGGACGGTGAGTTGGTGTGCATCTTCCCTGAAGGAAAACTGACTGGCGATGGTGAGATCAATGAGTTCAAGAGCGGACTGACCCGCATCCTCCAGGAAACCCCGGTGCCGGTGATTCCCCTGGCGTTGCAGGGGTTGTGGGGCAGCTTCTTCAGTCGCGACCCGGCCAAAGGGCTGTTTCGTCGGTTCTGGTCGCGGGTGACGCTGGTGGCGGGTTCGGCTGTGGCGGTGGAAGTGGCTGAGCCGGCGAAGTTGCAGGCGTTGGTGGGGGAGTTGCGTGGGACTGTCCGCTAGAACGAAAAACTGTGGGAGCAAAAAGCTTATGGGAGCAAGCCCTATGGGGTTAAAACCTGTGGGGAGCAAGTTCTGTGGGATTAAACTTGTGGGAGCAAGGTCTGTGGGAGCAAGGCTTGCCCGCGATAGCGATCGCAAGGACGCCATCGCGAGCAAGCTTTGCTCCCACAAGTTTGCTCCCACAGACCTTGCTCCCACAGGTTTAATCCCACAGACCTTGCTCCCATAGGTTTGGCTCTTGCAGGAAAATTCAGGTGCTGACCTTGAGCCCGATCAATCCTGCAACGATCAACGCCACGCTGGCCAGGCGCACCAGCGCCATCGACTCACCAAACAAAATGATTCCGGCGATCACCGTGCCCACGGCACCGACCCCGGTCCAGATCGCGTAGGCGGTACCCAGCGGCAGTTCCTTCATCGCCAGGCCGAGCAGGCCGAGGCTGATCGCCATGGCGGCGATGGTCAGTGCAGTGGGGAGAGGGCGGCTGAAGCCGTCGGTGTATTTCAGGCCGACAGCCCAGCCGACTTCGAACAGGCCGGCAAAAAACAGAATGATCCAGGACATCACGCACCTCATCGATGTGTGGGGTCGTCCCCGGATAATGAACGCTATGGCGTTGCGAGGTCGTCCCCGCATTGGGCGCAAGAGTGCCCAATGCTGACGATTCGGTCAAGATTGTCCTTCAATCTGCCGCTTGACGGGCCAGTAGCTCACGGTCCTGTTTTTCGCTCATGCGCCGGAAGTAAGTCGAGAGCAGGGCGCCGGAAATGTTGTGCCAGACGCTGAACAGCGCGCTGGGCACCGCCGCCAGTGGCGAAAAGTGCGCGCTCGCCAATGCCGCGCCCAGGCCGGAGTTCTGCATGCCCACCTCCAATGACAGAGTTTTGCGCTGGGCCAACGGCAAGCCGAACAAACGCCCGGTGAAGTACCCCAGCAGATAACCGAAGCTGTTGTGCAGCATCACAATGGCCATGATCAGCAGGCCGGATTCGGCGATTTTCGCCTGACTGGCCGCTACCACCGCCGCCACAATGATCACGATGCTCACCACCGATATCAGCGGCAGCACGTCTATGGCATGGCGAACCCTGGGTCCCAACAGGCGTTGGGCAACGATGCCCAATGCGATCGGCACCAGTACGATTTGCAGGATCGACCAGAACAGCGCCGAGAACGACACCGGCAACCAGGCCGAGGCCAGCAGCCAGATCAGTGCAGGGGTCAGCAGAGGGGCAAGCAGGGTCGTGAGGGCGGAAATCGCCACGGCCAGGGCCAGGTCACCGCGAGCCAGCCAGGTCATGACGTTGGACGATGTGCCGCTCGGGCAGCAACCCACCAGGATCACGCCGACGGCGATCTCCGGCGGCAGACTGAACACTTGGCAAAGCAGCCACGCCGTACCGGGCATGATCACGAATTGGGCAACCACGCCCAAGGCTACGCGTCCCGGGTGACGGGCCACTTCGGCGAAGTCTTCCAGCTTGAGTGCCAGGCCCATGCCGAACATCACCAGGCCCAGCAGCGGCACGATGGCGATTTTCAGGCCGACGAACCACTGCGGTTGCAGGAATGCCAGTACCGCGAAAAACAGTACCCAGTAAGCGAAGGTGTTGCCGACAAAGCGGCTCAATGCAGCCAGTGCGCGCATGGCCTGATCCTTATTATTAAGAACACCACAAAACCCAATGTGGGAGCGGGCTTGCTCGCGAAAGCGGAGTGTCAGTCAACATCATCGTTGAATGTCAGTCAGTCTTCGCGAGCAAGCCCGCTCCCACACTAGAGATCAACAGTCTTTAGATCCCCTGCGGAATCTCTTCCCCGCCCAACGCTTCAACCAGCGCCGGCAGGAACTCGCCGAACGTCAACATCATCAGCGTGAAGCTGGCGTCCAGTTGGCCGAGGGCTTCGTCGCCACCGTCCTGCTCTGCCTGGTCCTGCAGCAGGTCTTCGAACTTCAGGCGCTTGACCACCATCTTGTCGTCGAGCACGAAGGACAGCTTGTCCTGCCAGGCCAGGGACAGTTGCGTCACCACCTTGCCGGTGTTCAGGTGCAGCTGGATTTCGTCGCTGGTCAGGTCCTGGCGCTTGCAGCGTACGATGCCGCCGTCTTCGTGGGTGTCGCGCAGTTCGCATTCATCCAGCACGAAGAAATCGTCTGCGGCTTTCTGGGTCTTGACCCAGTCGGTCATGGTGGCGGTCGGGGCCATCTTGACCGTCAGCGGGCGTACCGGCAGCGAGCCGATGACTTCGCGCAGGGTGGACAGCAGGTCTTCGGCGCGTTTCGGGCTGGCCGAGTTCACCAGGATCAGGCCCTGTTTCGGCGCGATGGCGGCGAAAGTGGACGAACGACGGATGAACGCACGGGGCAGGAACGCCTGGATGATTTCATCCTTGAGCTGGTCCCGTTCCTTTTTATAGACCTTGCGCATTTGCTCGGCTTCGATCTCTTCGACCTTCTCCTTCAGGGCATCGCGCACGACGCTGCCTGGCAAGATGCGTTCTTCCTTGCGCGCGGCGATCAGCAGGAAGTCCTGGCTGATGTGCACCAGCGGTGCGTCTTCGCCTTTGCCAAACGGCGCGACGAAACCGTAAGTGGTCAACTCCTGGCTTGCACATGGACGCGCCAGTTTGCTGGCCAGTGCAGTTTCCAACGCCTCGGCATCAAAAGGCAGATCTTGGGTCAGGCGATAGATAAGCAGGTTTTTGAACCACATGGGGTGAGTCTCTCCTTTATACAAAGGGGGGCATTATTCTCTTCGCGGCGCCATAGGCCAACCCTTCGCTAAGCCTTTGGAAGGCCTGAAAAAATTAATTTAAAAAGTGCTTGCCAGCTTAAAGAGTGCTCCGTAGAATGCGCGCCACACCGAAAGCGAAGGGTGATTAGCTCAGCTGGGAGAGCGTCTGCCTTACAAGCAGAATGTCGGCGGTTCGATCCCGTCATCACCCACCATTCGTTCAACGTGTTACGCGCAGCGGTAGTTCAGTCGGTTAGAATACCGGCCTGTCACGCCGGGGGTCGCGGGTTCGAGTCCCGTCCGCTGCGCCATATTCGGTAACCTGGAACACTGAACGCCAGGTCACCACGGAAAGCCCGCTAACGCGGGCTTTTTGCTGTTTGCAGTTCCTGCGGTGTGCGTTGCTCATGTTTTTTTGCTGAATTTGCTAATTAAATCAGCACGTTACAAAAAACTGTGAGAGAATGCGCCCCGCATCGAAAGTGAAGGGTGATTAGCTCAGCTGGGAGAGCGTCTGCCTTACAAGCAGAATGTCGGCGGTTCGATCCCGTCATCACCCACCAAACTTTCAACGTGTTACGCGCAGCGGTAGTTCAGTCGGTTAGAATACCGGCCTGTCACGCCGGGGGTCGCGGGTTCGAGTCCCGTCCGCTGCGCCATATTCGGTTATCTGGAATGCTGAACGCCAGGTGACTACTAGAAACGACGCTTTTCCTTTGCGAGGGAAGAGCGTCGTTTTTTTTTGCTCTCTTTTTTGTGTATATCCGTTTCTTCGGTAACGGCTAC
>NZ_ATLN01000045.1:0-64705 GCF_000416195.1 Pseudomonas sp. CFII68 | reverse complement strand
CGGCTGTTAGGCCGCCTCGCGGTGGACGCTGATCTCGGCGCCCCGTTAACCACGCCGGCCGAACGCAGGCATTGCGCAGTGGGCATCCCGGCATGGATGCCGGGATAGCCGCGCTGGGCCATGGATGGCCCTTCGCGGCGGGCCCACGGAGCAATGCCGGAGTGAGGGCACACCGAGCCTAGGCGAGGTGCCGAGTGGTGGGGCAAAAGCGTTTTGCTTACTTTTGACTGGGCCGGCTCCCGGGCTTCTCAAAAGTGAGCCGCCGTAAGGGCGGAACCCTAAGCCGCCGTTACAGCAGAAACGGATATACACACCAACCATGACACAAAAAAAATGCCCACATCTCACGATACGGGCATTTTCTTAACCAAGTCACCAAGCTTTCAAACAGCCTGTATCCGGCACATATCTACCTACTTCACCACTTTCAGACTCGGCCGCCCGCTAGGACGCGGCGGCTCGTCATCCGGTGGCGGCAGATCATCATCCGGCTCGAACTCTTCTTCGCCATCAATCGGCGCTTCCAGCTCAAACACCATGCCCTGGCCATTCTCCCGAGCATAAATCCCCAGGATCGCAGCAATAGGCACGTACAAAGTGTGCGGCACACCACCGAAGCGCCCTTCGAAGCTGACAGCATCATTATCCATGTGCAGGTGACGCACAGCGGCTGGCGACACGTTCAAGACAATTTGCCCGTCATTGGCAAAACCCTGCGGCACCTGCACCGACGGAAACTCGGCGTTGACCAGCATGTGCGGGGTGCAATCGTTGTCCACAATCCACTCGTAGAGCGCGCGGACCAGATAAGGTCGACTGGAGTTCATAGCGGCTCCCTAAGCCTTAGCGCATGTCACGTTCGACGCCAGACAGACTCGCCTGGAAAGCCTCACGCGCGAATTGGCGCTCCATATAATCAAGCAGCGGCTTGGCAGGCCGCGGCAGTTCGATACCCAGAATCGGCAAACGCCAGAGTATGGGCAATAGGCAGCAATCCACCAGACTTTGTTCCTCACTGAGGAAAAACGGCTTATCGACGAACAGTGGCGATACGCCAGTCAGGCTTTCACGCAATTCCTTGCGCGCGACGACCCGCGCCGGCTCCTTGGTCCGAGAATCCAGGATCAGATCCACCAACCCGCACCAGTCACGCTGGATGCGATGGATCAGCAAACGGCTGTTGGCACGCGCGACAGGGTACACCGGCAGTAAAGGTGGATGCGGATAACGCTCATCCAGATATTCCATCACCACGGTCGACTCCCACAAAGCCAGGTCACGATCGACCAGTGTGGGCAGGCTGCCGTAAGGGTTCACCTCGATCAGCTTCGGCGGCTGACGGCCCGCTTCAACGTAAATGATCTCGGCGCTGACACCCTTCTCTGCCAGTACGATGCGTACCCGGTGGGAATAGTGGTCGGCGGGGTCGGAGTAACAGGCCAACCGATTGGTCACGCCCATGGCGATCCTCCTCGCTTGTTGAAATTATCGAAAAACGGAAAAACGAGCGCGCCCAGAGGGCGTCTCCCGTAACACCTGGCGGGCCAGGCTCGTTACATGTCTAGAGACGCCCTTGGGCGCGCACGATTAACAGCAATGGCTTACAGCTTTATCAATGCACGTCTTTCCAGTATTCACGCTTGAGCAGGTAAGCGAATACGAAGAAAAACGCCAGGTACAGCAATACATAGGTACCGATGCGCTGATGCTCCAGCTTCACCGGGTTGGCCGAGTAGGCCAGGAAGGTCACCAGATTCTTGACCTTCTCGTCGAACTGCTCCGGCGTCAGGCTGCCGGTGTTCGGCAATACAGTCAGCTGGTCGCAGGCTTCATGCGTCAAAGCGGTGCCGGTCAGCGGATCGAATTGCTTCTTACCGTCCTCAACGATCTGAACCTGTTTGCAGCCTACCACCTGGCGACCCTGGAGGCCGACCAGAACGTTAGGCATGCCGACGTTCGGGAAGACCTTGTTGTTCACGCCCCATGGACGCGCAGGATCTTCGTAGAACGAACGCAGGTAACCATAAAGCCAGTCAGTCCCACGCACACGGGCGACCAGGGTCAGGTCCGGCGGCGCGGCGCCGAACCAGGTCTTGGCGTCCGCAGGCTGCATGCCGATGGTCATGTGATCGCCCAGCTTGGCACCGGTGAACACCACTTTCTCGAGCATCAGCTCATGAGGAATGCCCAGGTCATCGGCAACGCGCTCGTAGCGCTGGAACTTGGCACTGTGGCAACCCATGCAGTAGTTGGCGAACGTACGTGCGCCGTCCTGCATGGCCGCTTTGTCGGAAACGTCGATGTCGACTTTTTCCAGCTCCGGACCAGCAGAGGCAGAAGCAAAGGACAGTGCAGGCATAGCCGCGAGAATCAGTACAGCAAATAGCTTTTTCATCAGCCAGTCACCCTTTCCGGAACCGGTTTGGTCTTCTCGAGCCTGGTGTAGAACGGCATCAGAATGAAGTAGGCGAAGTACAGGAAGGTGCAAACCTGCGACAGCAACGTGCGTCCTGGCGTCGGCGCCAGTACACCCAGCACGCCGAGGATCACGAACGAGATGCAGAACACCACGAGCCAGATCTTGCTCAGCCAGCCTTTGTAGCGCATCGACTTGACGGGGCTGCGGTCCAGCCACGGCAGGACGAACAGCACAGCGATGGCCGCGCCCATGGCGATAACGCCCAGCAGCTTGTCCGGGATCGCCCGCAGGATCGCGTAGAACGGCGTGAAGTACCAGACCGGGGCAATGTGCTCAGGGGTCTTGAAGGCGTTCGCCTGCTCGAAGTTCGGCTTCTCGAGGAAATAACCACCCATTTCCGGGAAGAAGAACACGATGGAGCAGAAGATGAACAGGAAGACCACCACGCCGACGATATCTTTCACGGTGTAGTACGGGTGGAAGGCGATGCCATCCAGCGGTATGCCGTTCTCGTCCTTGTGCTTCTTGATGTCCACGCCATCCGGGTTGTTCGAGCCGACTTCGTGCAAGGCCAGGATGTGCAACACCACCAGGCCAAGGATCACGATCGGTAGCGCGACCACGTGCAGGGCGAAGAAGCGGTTCAGGGTAATGCCCGAGATCAGGTAGTCACCACGAATCCACTGGGTCAGGTCGTCACCGATGACCGGGATCGCACCGAACAGCGAGATGATCACCTGGGCACCCCAGTAGGACATCTGGCCCCACGGCAGCAGGTAGCCCATGAAGGCCTCGGCCATCAGCGCCAGGTAGATCAGCATGCCGAAGACCCACACCAGTTCACGAGGCTTCTGGTACGAACCGTAGAGCAGGCCACGGAACATGTGCAGGTAGACCACGATGAAGAACGCCGAAGCGCCGGTGGAGTGCAGCAGACGCAGGATCGAGCCGTACTCGACGTCGCGCATGATGTATTCGACGGAAGCAAACGCTTCTTCCGCCGACGGGGTGTAGCTCATGGTCAGCCAGACACCGGTAACGATCTGGTTGACCAGAACGAGCAGCGCCAGGGAGCCAAAAAAGTAGAAAAAGTTGAAGTTCTTCGGAGCGTAATACTTGCTGAGATGGTCTTCCCACATTTTGGTCGCGGGAAAGCGCGCATCAACCCAATCCATGAATTTGCTCATCACGCTTTCTCCGTATCGACGCCGATGACAATGATGTCGTCGGTCTCATAGGAATGCGGGGGAACTGGCAGGTTCAGAGGTGCAGGCTGCGACTTGTAGACGCGACCAGCCAGGTCGTAGTGGGAGCCGTGGCAAGGGCAGAAATAGCCACCGACCCAGTCCTTGCCCAGATCGACAGGAGCCACTTCAGGACGGAACGTTGGCGAGCAACCCAGGTGCGTACAAATTCCGATCAGCAGCAAAACCTCTGGCTTGATCGAACGCGTTTCAGGATTGACGTATTCCGGTTGGACCGAGTTCTTGGAGGACGGGTCGGACAACTGACCCTCGATCTTTTTCAGATTCCCCAGGATTTCCTCTGTACGGCGGACGATGAACACCGGCTGGCCGCGCCATTCAGCAATCATCTGCTGGCCTGGCTCGATCTTGCTGACATTCACTTTCACCGGTGCACCTGCGGCTTTCGCCTTGGCACTGGGAAACCATGACCCCACGAACGGGACCGCAGCCCCCACCGCTCCTGCAGCACCCACCACGGATGTGGCTGCTACCAGGAAGCGACGCCGGCCTGCATTCACGCCGTCATTGCTCATTCAGTCCTCTCCCATCAGCTTTGTGGCCTGTTAGATCAGGCGTCTACTAAGTAAAAATCTGAACTTATAAAAATTTTGCCGAATGGTAATGAAAAGCCCCAATTCTGACAAGGTAATTACCATGCGGCCAAACCGCCAAGCCTTGTAGTATAGGGGCTCTACGAATGTGGCAAGTTGTCACAGAGCAATTCTTTTGCCCATAAAAAAACGCCCAGCTCCGTGAGGAACTGGGCGCCTTTTGAAAGCGGAAGCGAAATTAACGCTTCGAGTACTGCGGACGCTTACGCGCTTTACGCAGACCGACTTTCTTACGTTCAACTTCGCGAGCATCGCGAGTTACGAAGCCGGCTTTGCGCAGAGCACCACGCAGAGTCTCGTCGTAATCCATCAGGGCGCGAGTGATGCCGTGGCGGATTGCGCCAGCTTGACCACTTACACCACCACCGATAACAGTGACGTAGATGTCGAATTTTTCGACGGTCTCGGTCAGTTCCAGCGGCTGACGAACTACCATGCGGGCAGTTTCGCGGCCGAAGAAGTTATCCAGGGAGCGGTTGTTGATGGAGATGTTACCAGTGCCCGGACGCAGGAAAACGCGTGCGGTTGCAGTCTTGCGACGGCCAGTGCCGTAATTTTGAGTCGCCGACATAATGAACTATTCCGTTAAAACTTCAGTTCTTGGGGCTGCTGAGCAGTATGAGGGTGAGCAGCGCCCGCATAAACCTTCAGCTTACGATACATGTCGCGACCCAGTGGGTTCTTAGGCAGCATGCCTTTAACCGCGGTCTCGATCACGCGCTCAGGGGCTTTGGCGATCAGCTTTTCAAAGTTGATCGACTTGATGCCGCCAGGAAAACCGGAGTGGGAGTAGTACATTTTGTCAGTGGTTTTAGCGCCAGTAACACGTACTTGCTCAGCGTTGATCACGACGATGTAGTCACCGGTGTCAACGTGAGGGGTGTACTCAGGCTTGTGCTTGCCACGCAGACGGCTCGCGATTTCGGTGGCCAGACGACCCAGGGTCTGACCAGCAGCGTCGACGACAAACCAGTCGCGCTTTACTGTTTCCGGTTTAGCAGTAAAAGTTTTCATTCTTTATAGCCTCAGGGGCCGCCCTGTAAATTAGACGGCGGATCTTACTGAATAGTGCGTACTTTGACAAGTCAAAGGCAGCCGGATACAGACGCTTTCGGGGGCTCGGGTCGGCGCGTCCGTTCAACGGCAAGATTCTTCGGCGGCGGCGCATCACTTCCACTGCAGAAAGAGGTGCGCAATTATGCAGATTGCGAAAAATATTTCAACCTGCTTTTATGATTGTTTTGCCCAAGGAGCTCCCGATGGACTATCGCCCGCTAGGCCGTACCGATCTGAACGTGAGTGCCCTGTGCCTCGGAACCATGACCTGGGGTGAGCAGAACAGCGAGGCCGAGGCCTTCGCCCAGATCGAACGCGCCAAGGCTGCCGGCATCAATTTCATCGACACCGCCGAGATGTACCCGGTGCCACCCAAGGCCGAAACCTACGCCACCACCGAACGCTACATCGGCAATTACTTCAAGAGTCGCGGCGACCGTGCCGACTGGATCCTGGCGAGCAAGATCGCCGGCCCCGGCAATACCATCGACTACATCCGCGACAAGAACCTCAAGCACAACCGCCGCCACATCGTCGAAGCCGTGGACGCCAGCCTCAAGCGCCTGCAGACCGACTGGATCGATCTTTACCAGCTGCATTGGCCGGAGCGCAGCACCAACTTCTTTGGTCAACTGGGCTACCAGCACAAGGCCGACGAAACGTTCACCCCGCTGGAGGAAACCCTCGAAGCCCTGGACGAACAGGTTCGCGCCGGCAAGATCCGCCATATCGGCCTGTCCAACGAAACACCGTGGGGCACCATGAAATTCCTCGCCCTGGCCGAGGCCCGTGGCTGGCCGCGGGCGGTGTCGATCCAGAACCCGTACAACCTGCTCAACCGCAGCTTCGAGATCGGCCTGTCGGAAATCGCCATTCGCGAGCAATGCGGCCTGCTGGCTTACTCGCCACTGGCATTTGGCTTTCTATCGGGCAAATACGAAAACGGCGCACGGCCCGCCAAGGGCCGCCTGACGCTGTACAGCCGCTTCATGCGCTACTTCAACCCACAATCGGAAGCAGCGTGCAGCCGTTATGTCGCCCTGGCCCGTGAACATGGCCTGGACCCGGCGCAGATGGCCCTGGCGTTCGTCACCCGGCAGCCGTTCGTGACCAGCAACATCATTGGCGCCACCACGCTGGAGCAACTGGACAGCAACATCGCCAGTTTCGAGCTGAAACTGTCGGATGAAGTGCTGGCGGGGATCGAGGCGATTCACAAGGATCAGCCGAACCCGGCGCCTTGATTGATTCATAGCCCCCATCGCGAGCAGGCTCGCTCCCACATTGGATTTATGTCTGACCACTCATTTGTGATCGACATACAACCCCTGTGGGAGCGAGCCTGCTCGCGATAGCGGCCTAACAGTCACTACGACATCAAAGCGACCGCGCAATGATCTCCTTCATGATCTCATTGGTCCCGGCATAGATCCGCTGCACCCGCGCATCCGCCCACGCCCGGGCAATCGGGTATTCCCACATGAAGCCGTAGCCGCCATGCAACTGCACGCATTCGTCGAGCACCTTGCATTGCAGGTCAGTGCCCCAGTACTTGGCCATCGCCGCCGTCGGCACGTCCAGCTTGCCTTGCAGGTGCAATTCCAGGCAGCGGTCGACGAAGACCCGGCCGATCTGGATTTCGGTGGCCATTTCCGCGAGCTTGAAACGGGTGTTCTGGAAGTCCGCGATGGATTTGCCGAACGCCTTGCGCTCGCGGGTGTAGTCCAGGGTCCATTGCAGCGCCGCTTCGGCCGACGCCAGGCCGCCGATGGCGACGGTCAGGCGCTCCTGGGGTAGCTCCTGCATCAAGTAGGCGAAGCCCATGCCGGCCTGCCCGAGCAGGTTTTCCTTCGGTACACGGACATCCTGGAAGAACAATTCCGACGTGTCCTGGGCCTTCATGCCGACTTTTTCCAGGCGCTTGCCCTTCTCAAAGCCTGGCGTACCCGCTTCCATCAGGAACAGGCTGGTGCCCTTGGCGCCGGCCTTCGGATCGGTCTTGGCGACCACGATCACCAGGTCTGCCAGGAAGCCGTTGGTGATGAAGGTCTTCGAGCCATTGATGACATATTCATCACCGTCCAGCACCGCCGTGGTCTTCACCCCTTGCAGGTCGGAACCGGCGCCCGGCTCGGTCATGGCGATGGCCGTGACCATTTCGCCAGACACCAGCTTCGGCAGGTACTTATGTTTCAGCGCTTCGCTGCCGTAATGCAGGATGTACGGCGCAACGATGTCGGAATGCAGCGAGAAGCCGATCCCCGTCAGCCCCAGGCGTCCGATCTCCTCGATCACCACCGTGCTGTAGAGAAAATCTGCGTCCAGCCCCCCATAGGCTTCAGGAAGGTGCGAGCACAACATGCCCGCCTCCCCCGCTTTGCTCCAGAGTTGGCGATCGACATGCCCCTGTTTTTCCCACTGGCTGTGGTACGGCACGGCTTCTTTTTCAAGGAAGGTTCGTACGCTGTCGCGAAACAATTCGTGCTCGGGACTGAACAGTGTTCTTGGGATCATGGCGCACCTTTGGTTATTGTCGGGCGTAGTTATCCAACAAAGCCTAAGCCTGCGGTGTGCGACAGGACACTGGACACATCCGACAAAAAATAAGACGATCCAGCCGTCTGTTGACCACTTTCCCCTATAAAAATAAAGATGAACTATGTCTATGCACGCCTCCACGCCCTTGCGGCGCGTCAGCATCCTGGCAGTCGACCGGGTCTTCGCCTCCACCCTCATGCAAGCCAAGGATTTTTTCCACCTGGCCAGCCTGCGCTATGGCAAACAACTGGGCCACGGCCTGACCCCGGCGTTTGAAACCCGGCTGGTCAGCCCCGACGGCAAACCGGTGAACAGCTTCAGCGACGTGATCATGCCGGTGGACGGTGGCCTGGAAAATACCGACGTCATCATCCTGCCGGCCTTCTGGGATGATTTCACCAGCCTCTGCCAACGTTATCCCCAGGTCTTGCCCTGGCTGCGCGCACAACACGCGCGCGGCGCAGTACTCTGCGGCGAAGCCACCGGGGTGTTCTGGCTGGCCGAGGCCGGGCTGCTCGATGGCAAGGAAGCCACCACCTACTGGCGTTTCTTCAACGCCTTCAAGGAACGCTTCCCCCAGGTATACCTGAACCAGGACAAGCACCTGACCGACGCCGACAACCTGTTCTGCGCCGGTGGCACGACCTCAGCCTGCGACCTCTACATTTACCTCATTGAACGCTTCTGTGGCGCCAACGTGGCCCAGGCCGTGGCGCGGGACATCTTGTATGAGGTGCAACGCAGCTATTCGCCGGGGCGGATCGGTTTCGGCGGGCAGAAACTGCACCAGGACGTGATCATCCTGCAGATCCAGCAATGGCTCGAAGAGCACTTCGCCGATAAATTCCGCTTCGAGGATGTTGCCCGGGAACATGGCATGAGCATCCGCAATTTCATGCGCCGCTTCCAGACCGCCACCGGTGACAAACCGCTGCATTACCTGCAACGGCTACGGATCGAAACCGCCAAGGGCCTGCTCTCCGGCAGCCGCAAGAGCATCAAGACCATCAGCTATGAAGTCGGCTACGACGACGCGAGCTTTTTCGCCCGGCTGTTCCGGCAACATACCGACCTGTCGCCGAACCAGTATCGGCAGCAGTTTCAGCAGGCGGCGTGAACCGAAACTGAATACGATCCAGTGTGGGAGCGGGCTTGCTCGCGAAAGCGGTGGGTCAGCTTGCATCGATGCTGAACATGCCGCCCTCTTCGCGAGCAAGCCCGCTCCCACAGGGTTATGCAGTGAACTGCTCAAACTCACGCGTACAAAAAAGGCCCGCAATCGCAGGCCTTTTTTGGTGTTCCGAATTTCCCTACGGCTTATGCGCCCGCGCCAGGAATTCGTGGGACTGCATCTCCAGCAAGCGACTCAAGGTCCGCTGGAATTCGAAGGTCAAGCGACCGCCGGTGTAGAGGTCCTTGAGTTCGACTTCGGCCGAAATGATCAGCTTCACGTTACGGTCGTAGAACTCGTCGACCATGTTGATGAATCGACGGGCGATGTCGTCGGTGGTGACGCTCATCTGCTCGACATTGCTCAGCAGCACGGCGTGGAAGATCTTGCCCAGTTCGATGTAGTCGTTCTGGCTGCGGGGGCCGTCGCACAGTTCGCGGAAGTCGAACCAGGCCACGTCATCGCACGTACGCACGGCGCGGATTTCGCGATTTTCGATGACCAATACATCATTTTCCACGGCCTGGGTGCATTCCGGCGTCAGGGCGCGGAAGCTCTTGCGCAGGCTCTCCTGGGCAGCGGCATCCAGCGGAAAGTGGAACAGCTCCGCTTGTTCGAGGTGACGCAGGCGGTAGTCGACGCCGCTGTCGACGTTGACGATTTCAGTGTGTTCCTTGATCAGCGCAATGGCCGGCAGGAAACGCGCCCGCTGCAGGCCGTCCTTGTACAGGCCGTCCGGCACGATGTTCGAGGTGGCGACCAGGGTCACGCCGTTCTTGAACAGCTCTTCCATCAAGGTGCCGAGGATCATGGCGTCGGTGATGTCGGAAACGAAGAACTCATCGAAGCAGATCACCCGGGTCTCGTCGGAAAATCGCTTGGCGATGAGGGTCAGCGGGTTCTTCTCGCCGCCCAGGGTCTTCATTTCCTCGTGCACGCGCTTCATGAAGCGGTGGAAGTGCGTCCGTGTCTTCTCCTTGAACGGCAACGCTTCGAAGAAGGTGTCCACCAGGTAGGTCTTGCCACGGCCCACGCCGCCCCAGAAATACAGGCCCTTGACCGGTGCCTGGTCTTTTTTTCCGAACAGTTTGCCCAACAGGCCAGGCTTGTTGTTCGCTGCCGCGACCAGGTCGTCGTACAGGCGCTGCAAATGCCGCACCGCCGTTTCCTGGGCTGCGTCGTGGAAGAACTCCGGGCGTTTCAGATCAGCTTGATATCGTTCTAGGGGCGTCATATTCGTTAGCAAGGCAACAAAAACGGGCCGTCACTGTAGCGACGGCCCAGAGGAATGGCAATCGGCCCTTATTCGGGCCGATGGTCGGGTGACGTGTCGGGATCAGTCCTGGGCAGGCGTCAAGGCAACGCGCAACGCATCGACGGCGGCATCCCGCGCGGCGCTGTCAGCAAAGGCCGGGCTATTCGCCACGCACTCGCCGTCGAGCCAGACGCTGAAACCCAGGTCGTCGCTTCGTACATCCAGCGGCTGGCCGGCTTGCAGTTGCTTGGTGACCTGGCCGGCCGCCTTGCCATCGGCAAAGTTGCGCGACAGCAACAGTTGCTCGCCGTCGGCGGACAGCAGTCGGAAGCGGAAACTGCCGTCGTCTTCGCGGAAGCTGACAAAGCGTGCAGCCTTGGCGGCTTTCTTCTTGGTGCTGGCGGCCACCTGGACCTGGCTGACAAACGAACGCAGGCCAACAGCCTCGCGCAGTTCGTTGAGGAACGGTGTAGCCACGGCCCGGGCTTTTTTCGCGCCCAGTTGCAGGATGTCTTCAAGGTCCGACGGACGCTCGATGAACTGGTGATAACGCTCACGCGCTTCACCCAGCTCGCTGTCGAGCAACTGGAACAGGCGGTTCTTGGCTTCGCCCCAACCCAGGCCTTGTAGCAGTTCGCTGCGGAACTCCGCGGACTGTCCGGCAGTGGCGAAGGCCTGGAACAGGGTGAACAGGTGCGAATTGTCCGGATCCTTGGCTTCGCCCGGGGCGCGGGAGTCGGTGACGATTCGCGAAATCGCGTCCTTCATGTCCTTGGCGCTGCTGAACAACGGGATGGTGTTGTCGTAGCTCTTGGACATCTTGCGGCCATCGAGGCCCGGCAGCGTGGCGACGCTTTCTTCGATCAGCGCCTCGGGCATGGTGAAGAACTCCTTGCCCTGGCCGAACAGGTGGTTGAAGCGCTGGCCGATGTCGCGGGCCATCTCCACGTGCTGGATCTGGTCGCGACCGACCGGCACCTTGTGGGCGTTGAACATCAGGATGTCGGCGGCCATCAACACCGGGTAGCTGTACAGCCCCATGGTGATGCCTGCGTCCGGGTCTTCGCCGGTCTCGACGTTCTTGTCCACCGACGCCTTGTAGGCGTGGGCACGGTTGAGCAGACCCTTGGCGGCGACGCAGGTCAGCAGCCAGGTCAGCTCCGGGATCTCGGGAATATCGGACTGGCGATAGAACGTCACGCGGTCCACATCCAGGCCGCCGGCCAGCCATGTAGCGGCGATTTCCAGGCGCGAACGCTGGATACGCAGCGGGTCATCGCACTTGATCAGGGCGTGGTAGTCAGCCAGGAAGTAGAACGAATCGGCGTTGCTGTCGCGGCTGGCGAGGATCGCCGGACGGATGGCGCCGGCATAGTTGCCCAGGTGCGGGGTGCCGGTGGTGGTGATGCCGGTCAGGATACGGGTACGCGTCGTCATGGGTTATCGCTTGTCAGACTGCTGTCAATTCGAGAGGCGCGGCAGGATCAGATCCTTGAGATCGGTCAGCTTGCCATGAAAAAAGTGTCCGCATTCTGCCACTTTCAGCAGCTCATGGGGGCGTTGGAGCGTGTCGGACCATTCGTAAACCCGTTGCGGATCGACCACTTCGTCGGTTTCCGGCTGGATCACGGTCAACTCGCCACCTGTCGGCAAGGGCGACTGCTCGTCCAGGCGCATCACCGCCGGGGCCACCATGAACAGGTGCTTGACCGGCTGGCCCTGGGCTTCCAGGCGCCCGCCCAGACTGGCGGCGACAAAGCCGCCAAAGGAAAAACCGAACAGGGTCAGCGGCAATTGCGGGTATTTTTCCCGCAGCCATTGGGCGACAGCCTGGGCGTCGTCCACTTCGCCGGTGCCCATGTCATGAGTGCCGGCACTGGCACCCACGCCACGATAATTGAAACGCAACGTAACCAGGCCAGCATCGCGGGCAGTGCGTTGCAGGGTCGAGACCACTTTGTTGAGCATGGTCCCGCCCTGCACCGGGTTCGGGTGGCAGATCAGCGCCAGGCCACGGGGAGCCTCGCTGTCCAGGTACAAGGCTTCCAGTTGGCCCACCGGGCCATCGATGACTACAGGGGTTTCGCGCATAAGCAAGGGAAAGAACTCCGTGACCTCGAATTGGGTCGACTCGTCTAGCTAAAGTCTGTGCCTGGCATGATTGCGATGTTCTTCGCGGTATACAGCGCAGGTCCGAGCCGTTAACGTAAAGCAAAGCCGTTTATAGAGGAAGGACTCGTGGAACACTCGCTCTTAGTTTGGTTGTTGCCGACTCTTGCCCTGGTTGCCGGTGTCGCCATTGGATTCCTGCTTGCCCGACTGCTGCCCAACGCGGTGCCCAACAGCACGCAACGTCAGCTGGACGACATCCAGGAACGTTTCGACAGTTATCAGAATGAAGTGGTCACCCACTTCAACAGCACCGCGTCCCTGGTGAAAAAACTCACCCAGAGCTACCAGGAAGTCCAGGATCATTTGTCCGAGGGTGCCAATCGCCTGGCCCTGGACGAGCAGACTCGCCAACGCCTGTTGGCCGCCCTGCAAGCCGATTCGGCACAGACGCCACGGGAACGCCTGACCCCGCCAAAGGATCAGGAACCGCCCCGGGACTACGCCCCCAAGGCCCCGAATTCGCCCGGCATGCTCGATGAGCATTACGGTTTGAAGAAGTAATCTCCAGGCAACACCTAAAAGCCCGCCCGATCACATGATCGGGCGGGCTTTTTTATTGCCTCAAGAAAATCCCCCTCTGGGAGCGAGCTTGCTCGCGATGACGCCGGCACATCCAACATCACCGTCTCAGACACACCGCCATCGCGAGCAAGCTTTGCTCCCACAAATCTCCTCACCACAAGGGGCTGCATCAGGCGGATAGAAACTGACTGACAAAAAAAGGGCCCTGTTTCCAGAGCCCCCTTTTCATTTACCGCCCAGCGCTTACGGATACTGCTGGTAAGTCTGGCCCTGCTGCTGCGGCGCCTGGTACTGCTGGCCGGGAATGGCCTTGAGGTTGACCTCGACACGACGGTTTTGCGCACGGCCATTGACGTCGGCGTTGCTGGCCACCGGGTTGTCCGGGCCGGCGCCACGGGCCGACAGGTTGGCACCGCTCACGCCCTGGGACGTCAGGTAGGTCGCCACGCTCTGCGCACGACGCTGGGACAGGTCCATGTTGTGCTGGCGGCTGCCGGTGCTGTCGGTGTAGCCGACGATTTCGATCTGGTTCTGGTTGAACTCCTTGAGGGAGTTGGCCAGGTTGTTCAGCGGCTGGTAGAAGCTGGAGGCGATGTTCGCCGAGTCGGTGGCGAAGGTGATGTTGCCCGGCATGATCAGCTTGATCTGGTCGCCCTGGCGCTGCACTTCAACGCCGGTATTGGCCATGCTCGCGCGCAGCTTCTTTTCCTGCTGGTCGGCGTAGTAGCCGTAACCGGCCGCGGAAGCCCCCACCACCGCTGCACCGATCAACGCACCCTTGCCACGGTTATCGTGACCGATGGCCGCACCGGCCAACGCACCCGCCAGTGCACCGAGGCCGCCGTACTTGGCGGTTTTGCTCATGCCCGACGATTCGGTAGAGGCCTGGCCCTGGTTGTCATAGGGGTTGGGCGACGCACAGCCGGACAACAAGGCCACGGCAGTTGCGACAACGATCAAGCGACGCGAGGTGAACATGAAGATGCTCCTGGGTTTTCAGTCTGAATGCCAAAGTGTAGGCAATCGACTCTGGCAGGCGTTGGAACGCGGCAATCGTTAAAAATTCCGTCGCGCTGCGTCGCGCTTCGCCCGGCTGACCCATAAGAACTCGTCGTCCGGGCGAACGCCCCTCACCCCTGCGCCAGACAGCGGCTCACGCCCCGGACAATCATCTCCACTTCCCGTCCATCGATCGTCAACGGCGGCAGCAGGCGGATGGTCTGGCCCCGAGTGATATTGATCAGCAGGCCGTGGTCCCGGGCGGCGCGAAGGGCCAAGTCGCGGACCGGTTGCTTGAGTTCGATACCGATCATCAAACCCTGGCCGCGAATCGCCAAGACATTCGGATTGTCCGCCAACTCGGCCCGCAGCCGGCTCAGCAACTGTTGGCCCTGATGCCTGGCGTTGTCCACCAGCGCTTGTTGCTCAATGATGTCCAGCACCGTGCAGCCGACCCGACAGGCCAGCGGATTACCGCCGAACGTACTGCCATGGCTGCCAGGGGTAAACAGCTCGGCTGCCTTGCCCCGCGCCAGGCAGGCCCCAATGGGCACGCCGTTGCCCAGGCCTTTGGCGAGGGTCATGACGTCCGGCACGATGCCCTCGTGCTGGAACGCGAACCATTGGCCGGTACGGCCGATGCCGGTCTGGATCTCATCGAGCATCAACAGCCAGGCGCGCCGGCTGCACAACTGCCGCAAGGCCTTGAGGTAACCCGGCGGGGCGATTTGCACACCGCTCTCGCCCTGGATCGGCTCCACCAGTACCGCGACGATGCGCTCGGCATGAGCCTGCTGGATCGCTTCCAACGCCGCGAGATCGCCGAACGGCACCTTGATGAAATCCCCCGGCAACCGGTTGTAGCCCAGCCGCACGGACGGGCCGTCACTGGCGCACATCGTGCCCAAGGTGCGCCCGTGGAACGCATTGTCCATGACCACCACCAACGGCTGCTCGATGCCCTTGTGCCAACCATAGAGGCGTGCCAGTTTCAGTGCGGTTTCGTTGGCCTCGGCGCCTGAGTTGTTGAAAAACGCCCGCTCCAGCCCCGACAGCTGAGTGAGCTTTTGCGCCAGGCGTTGTTGCCAATCGATGCTGTACAGGTTGGACGTGTGCAACAGCAGGCCGGCCTGCTCGCTGATGGCAGCCACCAGCCGCGGGTGAGAGTGGCCGACATTGGTCACCGCCACGCCCGCCACCGCATCGAGGTATTCGCGGCCGTCCTGGTCCCACAGGCGCGTCCCCAAGCCATGGGTGAAACTCAGCGCCAGGGGTTGGTAAGTGGTCATCAGGCAGGCAGCGGTCATGGCATCAAGCTCCATTTGGTTGGTTTTTTCCAGTATGGTTAGCCACCAAGGCTGGATAAACGCTGCTTTACTTCAATCATTTAAAAGCCGAGCTTGATAATGGATTTATTCCAGGCGATGACCGTTTACGTGAAGGTGGTCGAAACCGGAAGCCTGACGGCGGCGGCCCAGGCGTGCGAAATGTCCACCACCATGGTGGGTAATCATCTTCGTGCGCTGGAGCAACGTCTCGGCGTGCGCCTGATCAACCGTACGACGCGGCGCCAGCGCCTGACTGAGTTCGGCTCGGCCTACTACCAACGCTGCCTGGAAGTACTGGGGCTGGTGGCCGACTCCGAACGCCTGGCCGAACAGACCCAGGGCGAGCCCAACGGCACCCTGCGCATCACCGCGCCGCTGACCTTCGGCTCCGAACGCCTCGCACCGGCGCTGGCCGAATTCAGCCAGCGCTTCACCCAGGTCAAACTCGATGTGGTGCTGACCAACCAGCGCCTGGACCTGCTCGAACATGGATTCGACGTCGCTATCCGCCTCGGCCATCCCGACCCGAAACTGATTGCCCGTCCATTGGTGGACTACACCCTGACCATCTGCGCCTCCCCTGCCTACCTGGCTCGGCGCGGCACGCCGGAACAACCCGCGGACCTGCAGCAGCACGATTGCCTGTCGTTCGCCTATTCGGCAGCAGACGAATGGCGCTTCGCCCAGGATCACTGGCCGATCAACGGCCCGGACGGCGAGATCAAGGTACCGGTGAACGGACCGATGCTGATCAACAGTTCCTCGGGCCTGCATCGCGCCGCCCTGGCCGGGATGGGCGTGGTGATGCTGCCCGATGCGCTGGTGGCCCAGGACCTGAAGGATGGTCACCTGGTGACCTTGTTGCAGGGCTATCAGTTGCCCCATCGCCCAATGAGCCTGATGTACGCGCAGGATCGCTACCGCCTGCCGAAACTGCGCAGCTTTGTCGAGTTCGCGCTGGAGAAATGGGGCAAACCCCAAACCCCAGCCGAATGATGACGTAGGAGCTGCCGAGCGAAGCGAGGCTGCGATCTTTTCCCAGACACTTGAGTCCCAAGCGAAAGATCAAAGGATCGCAGCCTCGCTTCGCTCGACAGCTCCTACGTTCCAGGCGTCCCCCGCTAGTGACCCCGCACCCCATCAGCTACTCTTCCTCCTTGGACGAGCATTTTGATATCAAGGCTGATTGAGGGAACAACGATGGGAGATGCCTCGAACATCGACATGCTGCGGTTCGACCTGTCCGATCTGGACGAAGGCGTACTGCACACCATCCTGGAACTGGTCAGCGATGGCATCTGGGACTGGAATGCCAACACCGGCTTCGTCTACCGCAACCCCGGCTGGTACACGATGCTTGGCTACCTGCCCCACTCACTGGACAACACCGTGCTGACCTGGGAAAGCGTGATCCACCCGGATGACTACCCACGGGTCATGGCGTTGTTCGACGATTACCTGGAACACCGATCCCACGTCTATCAAGCCGAATACCGCTGCCGCACCCACGACGGTTCCTATATCTGGATCGAGGATCGCGGCTACGTGATCGCCCGCAACCCGGACGGCACGGTGGCGCGCATGATCGGCGCCCATCGCAGCATCGATGACAAGAAGCGCCTGTTCGAACAGCTGGAACGGCGCAACAAATCCCTGGAAGCCATCATCGAAGAACGCACCAGTGAACTGTCCCGAGTCAACCATCAGTTGCAGATCCAGCTCGACGAGAACCGCAGGCTTGCCGAAACCGACTCCCTGACGCGGGTCGCCAACCGTTATCGCCTGGATCAGGCGCTGCCACTGGCCTGTGAACGCACGCAACGTTTCCGCGAGCCGTTGTCGCTGATCGCCATGGACGTGGATGATTTCAAGGACATCAACGATCGCTACGGCCACGCCTTCGGCGACGCAGCGCTGGTGCAAGTGGTGCAGAGCGTCAAGCGCTGCGAGCGCGACGGCGATTTGCTGGTGCGTTGGGGCGGTGACGAATTCATCATGATTTTGCCCAACACCACCCTGGCCGATGCCCGCCTGCTGGCGGAAAGCATTCGCCGGGGCCTGTCCGACCTGCTGCCGGTGGGCGACTTCCAGATCACCATGAGTTTTGGCGTGGTGCAGCGGTTCGACGATGAACAGCACGCGACGTTGCTGCACCGGGCGGACCAGGCGCTGTATCGCTCCAAGCTGTCGGGCAAGAATGTGATTTGTGAATGAGCGCCGACCGTGACAACACCGCCCGCGTCCAATAGATTAGGCGACCGGAAAAAAGCTCAATGCCTTTCTCGCCTCATCCCGCTAACAGAAGTAGTGAAATTTCAATGTCCGATTCCAACACCGCTGAATCCGTAGTCACCCTGTCGTCCAAAGCGGAATACGAAAACTCCATCAATCTTTCACAGCATCTGCCCCAGGCTAAAACCATCAGCGAAATGGTCCTCGATGCGTTCCAGTCGAACCGCGAAAGCGACCAGATCCGCGAGCTGCGCAACGCCATCCGCCAGGCTCACGATGCCTTCGACGACGACAAGGCCTACGAACTGATGGGCCAGCTCAAACAACTCAAGGACGCCGAAGCCGCCGATTTCGCGGCCCTGGAAGACCTGAGCAGCCGCTTCCCGATCAGCCGCATCCTCTCCAGCTACAAGGACGACCCGTCGTTCCAGGAGCTGGTCTACGGCCTGGCCCTGACAGTGCTGAACCAGACCCACCAGGCCATCAGCAACCCGAGCGGCAGCAAGGGCAAGGCCTCGCGGGCCAAGAAGGAAGCCGAAGTGTTTGTCATCAGCAAGGACGGCATCAGCGTCACCCTGCCCCTGCGCACACCACGCTCCAAGCCGAACGTCGACCGCGAGGCCTTCGAGTTCCTGGGCTTCAACTTCGTAGGCGAAGGCGACGAAGCCGAGCTGGAAAGCGAAACCTTCCTGGACAACGACGGCACCGAACAACCGGCCACCCGCAAAGGCATCGTCACCGCCCTGCAACAGCAGAAAGCCTTCGACGGCTACAGCATCGCCCAGCAATAAGCCCAAATCGAGGCTCCCTTGCGGAGCGAGCCCACTCCCACAGTAGAGCTTTCCGGCATTTGCCAGTCAGGCTCCATCACCGGCACCTGTGGGAGCGAGCTCGCTCGCGATGACGTCGGCACATCCAGCATCCATGCAAGCTGACACACCGCTATCGCGAGCAAGCTTTGCTCCCACAGATCTGATGGGTGTACGACCGGGAGAGCCAGGCCGGCTACTAGGCCGCCTCGCGGTGGACGTTGATCTCGGCGCCCCGTTAACCACGCTGGCCGAACGCAGGCATTGTGGAGTGGGCATCCCGGCATGGATGCCGGGATAGCCGCGCAGGGCCATGGATGGCCCTTCGCGGCGGGCCCACGGAGCAATGCCTTCGTTCGGGCATGCCGAGCCTAGGCGAGGCACCGAGTGGTGGGGCAAAGCGTTTTTGGTTACTTTTGGCTGGTCCGGCTCCCGGCTCTTCCAAAAGTGACCCGCTGTAAGAGCGGAACCATAAGCCGCCGTTACCGCAGCAATGGATATGTACTCGCTCTACACAAGTCCGAAGTAATACCCAAGAAAAAGCCCCGCGTTTCTCTCGAAGGCGGGGCTTTTTTTGCAGCGTCTGAAGCTTAAGGCGCGTAGGTCAGCAGCAGCTCACTCGGCACCTTGAAGTCCAGGGACATCATGACGCTCAGGGCGGTGATGGTGAAGATCGAGAACACAAACAGCTTGCGTGCCCAGACCGTGTCATCCACCGCCTTGTAGCCAGTCCAGGCCATGTACAGCCAGTACATACCCATGGCAGCGGCGACGGCGAGGTAGCTCATGCCGGCGTAGCCGCTGAAGGTCAGCATCAAGGTCGCCACCAGGAAAGCCAGGATGTAGAGCAGGATGTGCTTCTTGGCCACGCGGATACCGCGCTTGACCGGCAACACCGGAATCGAGGCCGCCAGGTAGTCGTTGAAACGGAAGATCGCGATGGCGTAGGAATGCGGCATCTGCCACAGGCTGAACATCACCAGCAGCGTCAGCGCCGCCATGTCGAAGCTGTTGCTCACCGCTACGTAGCCGATCACTGGCGGCATCGCCCCCGACAGACTGCCCACCAGCGTGCCGTGGACCGACTTGCGCTTGAGGTACAGGCTGTAGAAGCCGACGTAGATGACAAAACCGATCACCGCGAACAACGCCGCCAACGGATTGGCCACCCAGTACAACAGCGCCACGCCGGCCACGCCCAGCACCGTGGCGAATGCCAGGGCCAGTTGCACCGGAATCAGGCCTTGGACCAGCGCGCGATTCTTGGTGCGCTCCATCTTGATGTCGATGTCGCGGTCGATGCAGTTGTTGAACACGCAACCGGACGCCACCACCAGGGAAGTGCCGATCATCGCCGCCAGGAAGATGGCCAGATCGACATGCCCTTTCGAGGCCAGGAAAAACCCGCCTGCCACAGAAAGCACGTTACCGAAAATGATCCCCGGCTTGGTGATTTGGATAAAGTGCTTCAGGGACATCCGGACTTTCCTCAGTGCGCCATCATGTTGGTGTGGATGCTGAACATGATCCACAACGACAGGCCGACCAGCAGGACAATCACGATCGCGGCAAAGACAAACGCGACCACGTTGTTACGTTGGGCGGCGGAGCGGTCCAGGTGCAGGAAGTACACCAGGTGCACCAGTACCTGGACCACGGCGAAGATCAGGATGATCCACAGGGTCAGGCTCTTGGGCAGCGACGGGTACATCACCAGGCCGAACGGGATGACGGTCAGGATCACCGACAGGATGAAACCGATGGCGTAGGACTTGACGCTGCCGTGGCCGGCGTCATGGCCATCATGGGAATGTGCGTTAGCCATTTACAGGGTCCCCATCAGATAAACAACGGTGAATACGCAGATCCACACCACGTCCAGGAAGTGCCAGAACAGGCTCAGGCAGCTCAGGCGCGTCTTGTTGGTGGCAGTCAGGCCGTTTTTATGGACCTGGTACATCATGATCGCCATCCAGATCAGGCCGCTGGTCACGTGCAGGCCGTGGGTGCCGACCAGGGTGAAGAACCCGGACAGGAAGCCGCTGCGGCTTGGACCGTAGCCTTCGGCGATCAGGATATGGAACTCGTTGATCTCCATGGCGATAAAGCCGGCGCCCAGCAGGAAGGTCATGGCCAACCAGCCCAGCACCTGGGTTTTCTTGCCCTTGAACAACGCCAGCATGGCGAAGCCGTAGGTGATCGAGCTGAACAGCAGCAGCGCGGTTTCGCCCAGTACGTACGGCAGTTCAAAGATGTCGTGGCCCGACGGGCCACCGGCAACGTTGTTTACCAGCACCGCGTACACCGCGAAGATCGACGCAAACAGAATGCAGTCGGTCATCAGGTAGAGCCAGAAACCGAATACGGTCATCTCGCCCGAGTCGTGGTGATGGTCATCGTGCCCATGGTCATGACCATGGGCGTGTCCAACAGTGGTCACTAAATTCGACATGGTTTAAGCCTGTTCCAACGAGGTTTCAACACGGGTGGCGGTGGCGGGGACTTTCCCGGCCGCTACCAGGCGCTTGTGCTGCTCGGCTTCGATGCGCTCGATGACATCCACCGGCACCATGTAACCCTGATCGTCACGGGCGGCATGGATAGTGAAGTACACGACAGTGCCAACCAGGCTGGCGATGGCCAGCCACCAGATGTGCCAGATCATTGCGAAACCGAACACGGTCAGCAGCGCGCCCATGACCACACCGGTAGCGGTGTTGTTGGGCATGTGGATCGGCTCGTACTTGGCCGGAGCCTGGTACGCAGTGCCGGCTTCCTTGGCTTCGGTGAACGGGTCGATGACGTCTGCTTTGGGCAGCACGGCGAAGTTGTAGAACGGCGGTGGCGAAGAGGTCGACCATTCCAGGGTGTGAGCATTCCACGGGTCGCCGTGTTCGCACATGTTCTCTGGCTTGTTGCGATCGCGCACGCTGACGTACAACTGGATCAGCTGGCAGGCGATACCGACAGCGATCATCACCGCACCGAACATGGCAACGTACAGGTACGGCACCCACTCAGGGTTGGTGGTGGCGTTCAGGCGACGAGTCATGCCCATGAAGCCCAGTGCATAGAGCGGCATGAACGCGACGAAGAAGCCCGAGATCCAGAACCAGAACGCTGCCTTGCCCCAACCTTCGTGCAGCTTGAAGCCGAACGCTTTCGGGAAGTAGAAGGCGAAGCCGGCGATATAGCCAAACACCGCACCGCCGATGATCACGTTGTGGAAGTGCGCGATCACGAACAGGCTGTTGTGCAGGACGAAGTCAGCACCTGGAATGGCCAGCAGTACGCCGGTCATGCCGCCGATGGCGAAGGTCACCATGAAGCCCAGGGTCCACAGCACGTGGCTGGTGAAACGCAGGCGGCCCTGGTAGATGGTGAACAGCCAGTTGAACAGCTTCACACCCGTCGGGATCGAGATCAGCATGGTCGCCAGGCCGAAGAAGGCGTTGACGCTGGCACCCGAGCCCATGGTGAAGAAGTGGTGCAGCCAGACCATGAAGCCCAGCACCGAGATCGCGCCGCTGGCGTAGATCATCGAGTGGTGGCCGAACAGTTTCTTGCCGGAGAAGGTCGAGATGACTTCGGAGAAAATCCCGAACGCCGGCAGGATCAGGATGTACACCTCAGGGTGACCCCAGGCCCAGAACAGGTTCACGTACATCATTGGATTGCCACCAAGTTCATTGGTGAAAATGTGGAAATCCATGTAGCGGTCAAGCGTCAGCAGGGCCAGGGTAGCGGTCAGGATCGGGAACGAAGCGACGATCAGGACGTTGGCCCAGGTGCAGGTCCAGGTGAAGATCGGCATGTCCATCAGCTTCATGCCCGGGGTACGCATTTTCAGCACGGTGGCGAGGAAGTTGACCCCCGTCAGCGTTGTCCCCAATCCAGATAGCTGTAGCGCCCAGATATAGTAGTCCATGCCCACGCCCGGACTGTATTGCAGGCCCGACAGCGGTGGATAGGCAACCCAGCCGGTCTTGGCGAATTCGCCGACGCCCAGGGACAGGTTGATCAGCACCACGCCGGACACCAGCAGCCAGAAGCTCAGGGAGTTCAGGAACGGATAGGCAACGTCACGGGCGCCGATCTGCAGCGGCACAGCAAGGTTCATCAGGCCGGTGAAGAATGGCATCGCCATGAAGATGATCATGATCACACCGTGGGCGGTGAAGATCTGGTCATAGTGTTCAGGTGGCAGGTAGCCAGGCGAACCCTCGGTGGCCATGGCCAGTTGGGTACGCATCATGATGGCGTCGGCAAAACCGCGCAGCAGCATGACCATGGCGACGATGATGTACATCACGCCGATTTTCTTGTGGTCGACCGACGTCAACCACTCGGTCCACAAGTAGGTCCACTTCTTGAAGTAAGTGATCCCCGCGAACAGCGCCAGACCGCCGAGCGCGATGATGGCGAGGGTCACCATGACAATCGGCTCGTGGAACGGGATCGCTTCCCAACTTAATTTACCAAACATCGTTTACTCCTCTGCCCCGGCAGCTGAATGCGAGCTCATGTCCATCCCTTCCATGTTGTGAGCCACTTCCTTCTCGTTCTTCTCGTGGTGCATCGGCTTGCCCGGATTCATCCCTTCATACTTGTCGATGATGGTCTGGAACAGGTTCGGCGTAACCGACGAGTAGAGTTCGACTGGGTTGTTCTGGCTCGGTTTGGAAAGGGCTTCGTATTCAGCTTTTTCAAGCTGTTTAGGTGCCTTCTTCACATCGTTGACCCAGGCGTCGAAATCTTCCTGGGTCGTGGCGATTGCTTTGAACTTCATGCCGGTAAAGCCCGCGCCGCTGTAGTTGGCGGAGATACCGTCGAGTTCGGCGTTCTGGTTGGCGATCAGGTGCAGCTTGGTCTGCATGCCCGCCATCGCGTAGATCTGGCCACCCAGGCCCGGGATGAAGAACGAGTTCATCACGGTGTCGGAAGTGACCTTGAAGTTGATCGGCGTATGAGCCGGGAACACGATCTTGTTGACCGTTGCAATGCCTTGCTCTGGATAGATGAACAACCACTTCCAGTCCATGGAGACCACTTCAATGGTGATCGGCTTGACGTCGGAATCCAGCGGACGATACGGGTCCAGGGCGTGGGTCGACTTGTAGGTGATGTAACCCAGGGCAATGATGATCAGCACCGGAATAGTCCACACCGCCACTTCGATCTTGGTCGAATGCGACCACTTCGGCGTGTAGGTGGCCTGGGTGTTGGTTGCGCGGTACTTCCAGGCGAACAGGAAGGTCATGACGATGACCGGCACAACGACCAGCAACATCAGCAGCGTGGCGGTGATGATCAGGTTTCGCTCATCCAGGCCGACCTGGCCCTTGGGATCGAGCAAGGTCATGTTGCAGCCTCCCAGCAGCAACGTGCCGAGCAGCGGCAACAAGCCTAGTAATCGGGGGTACCTGTTTTTACTCATCTCACGACCTCTAAAGCAGCTTGCGCAATGCAGTTGGGTTTTGATCGCCAACACTTCACCCTGCCAAGGGTTGGCATTTTCTTGGATTGAATAAGGGCTGCCCGTCGAACGTCAGAGGCTGTTCGACACATCCTGGGCCAGCAGTGAGTTCTTATTCGTTGGTCAAAGGCCTAGTTCAAGCCCAATTCCATTTGGTGCGGGTAGTTGGAGGCACCGACACCTTGGGGTCGCATGGGGCGCTGGCGCCCTTCGACCACTCTCGTGCTCAAGCTTGAGCCGGGTCGGAAAATCGGTGCGGGCGATTGTAGTGAGCTGAGGCGCTGTAGACCATGTCTCATCCCGAAATAATTTTTATCCGATCCGGCAACAATCTTTCGCCGATATTGCAACAAGCCAGCATGTTATCGAAATTAATTCTCAACAAGAACCCCAAAAAACGTAGGGCTACTACGCCCGATTTAGACAGCTCGGGGGGATCGCGAGGAGGTTTTTTACCCGGCAAGCGCCCAGTTTTCGGGGCCTCTGGCACCTGACGCTTCGCTGTTAGAAATGCCTGCTGCAGGCAATACGCAGGTTGCAAAACCAGACGGTTTTTTATTACAGGAAGCAGCGCCTAATCGCCCCTGAAAAGGCTGAGCGCCTCAAGATATGTGACAACATGTCGCACATTGTCGCGGTCTATTCTTGCCTCGGATCAAGGACGATCCGGTTCGAGAGTGAAACGTAAAACGCCCCGGTTCTCCAGGAGAGAAACCGGGGCGTTTCATCAAGGCGTTTCAGCGAAGCGGTTTGCGGTTACGTGACACCAACAATGGCACCAGCACCACGGTCAACACGAAGGCCACCAGTGCCCATTGCGCCAGGGACAGTCCCAGGATCGGTGGGTAGGGTGTGGAGCAAAAGCCATCGACCTGGAACCCCAGCGGGAAAATCTTCGCCAGCGGCAGGTCATCGACAATCGGCTGCAACACGTCGATGCCGCAACTGACCGCGGGGAAGAACTGGGTGTACACGTGATGCCCTGCCACACCGGCCCCGGCCAAGGCGCTGAGCACCACCAGGCCTTCGAAGATCGTCAGGCTGCGGCGGGTGCGCATGGCGGCACCGATGAAGGCGAAGATCGCGATCAGCAACAGTGCATAGCGTTGCAGGATACACAGTGGGCACGGTGCCTCACCGAGGGCCACCTGCATGTACAGCGCACCGCCGATCAGCGCCAGGCAGATCAGCCCCAGTAGCACCAGATAGCGCCGCTCACGGCCTAAGCGCATCATTTCCTCACTCATTGCGTTTCCCTTTGTCTGCATGGATCGACGCGCAGCACGGCGACACTCGCGCGCGGTCGGATGCCCGAAGTCTACACGCAGACCATGACAGTGAACGAGCAGCGGGCGTCGACATTGAAAGGGGAATAGAGCGCAAGAAGGTTAAGTGCGGATTAATTCTGGTCAGTTGGACCCAGGATGGACCTGCCGCCGCCATCGCGAGCAGGCTCGCTCCCACAGTTTTTTTTGCGGTGTTCACAGGAATCGTGTCCACAGCAAACCCCTTGTGGGAGCGAGCCTGCTCGCGATGAGGCCAACCCGGGTTCCCAAGTTGGCCGCGACCTTATTCCAGCGCTGCCGCCGGCCCGAAGAACTCGTAACGGCTCTGCTGCTCCGGCACGCCCAAGGCCTTGAGGTGGCGCTTGACGGCGCCCATGAAGCCCTTCGGCCCGAGGAAATAGGCATCCAGGTCACGTTGCTGCGGCAGCCATTGCGCCAGTTGTTCCTGGCTCAACAGCCCCACCTTGTCGGCGGCCGGGCTCAAGCCGTCGTCTTCGTCGTAGCAGTAGAAGCGCTTGAGCTGCGGATGCCGCTTGGCCAGGTCGTCGATGCAGTCGCGGAAGGCATGGGCACGGCCGTTGCGCGCGCAGTGAATGAAATGCACCGGTCGCTCGGTTTGCAGCGCCGCCTGCAACATGGCCAGGGTCGGGGTGATGCCAACGCCGCCACTGATCAGCACCAGCGGTTTGTCGCTGGCAGTCAGGTAGAAATCCCCGGACGGCGGGAACAACTGGATGCGGCTGCCGACGTCGACATGATGATGCAGGTGATTGGACACCCGTCCGCCCGGCTCGCGCTTGACGCTGATACGGTATTGACCATTGTCCGCCAGGGCTGACAGTGAATAGTTGCGGCGTACTTCCTCGCCATCGAGCATGAGCTTCATGCCGATGTACTGGCCCGGCTCGGCCAACAGGATCGGGCCCTTGTCCGCCGGCTCAAAGTAAAACGAAGTGATCTCCGAGCTTTCCTGCACCTTGGCCGTCAGGATGAATTCACGCTCGCCACGCCAGCCGCCCGGGGCCTCGGCCTTTTTGTCGTACATGCCGGCTTCGGCGCCGATCAGGATATCGGCCAACTGATTGTAGGCTGCGCCCCACGCCGCAATCACTTCGGGTGTGGCGATCTCCGCGCCCAGCACTTCGGCGATAGCTCGCAGCAGGCACGAACCGACAATCGGGTAATGTTCCGGCAGGATCTGCAGGGCAACGTGCTTGTTGACGATCTTCGCCACCAGGTCGCCCAATTGATCGAGTTGGTCAATGTGCCGCGCATACATCAACACACCGTTGGCCAAGGCCCGCGGTTGATCGCCACTGGCCTGGTGAGCCTGGTTGAACAGCGGGCGCACCTGCGGGTATTCGGACAGCATCATGCGATAGAAGTGAGTGATCAGCGCCTCACCACCACTTTCAAGCAACGGAACGGTGGAGCGAATGATGGCGCGTTCTTCTCGACTGAGCATAGGGTGACTCCTGGCGTATGACCGATAACAGTTAGGTAAGTCATATCAGTTTCCATGCCATAAATTTTTGTCTTTAAAATCAGCCAGTTAAAAACAATGTAGTCATATCGACACGGCCAGTCTTATAGTCGTTACGACTACATGGAGTCATTATGACCGCAACCGCCCTGCTGACCTCCCTGCTGCCACTGGTGGCCGATCTGTCCCGCGAACTGCCTGAAGGCGAACGTTATCGGCGCCTGCTCGGCACCTTGCGAACCCTGCTGCCGTGCGATGCGGCGGCGTTGTTGCGCCTGGACGGCGACTGCCTGGTGCCGCTCGCCGTGGATGGCCTGAGCACCGATACACTGGGCCGGCGATTCCGGGTCAGCGAACACCCGCGCTTCGAAGCGTTGCTGGCCAACCCGCAACCCACCCGCTTCGCCGCCGACAGCGGCCTGCCCGATCCGTACGACGGACTGGTCGAGGGGCTCGCCGAGCATCTGGAGGTTCATGACTGCATGGGCTGCCCGCTGTTCGTCGACGAACGGCCCTGGGGCCTGCTGACCCTGGATTCGCTGGATCCGGAGCGCTTCGAGCCCATCGACCTGAGTGCCCTGCAAGCCTTCGCCAGCCTCGCCGCCGCCACGGTCAGCGCCGCCGAGCGCATCGAGCGCCTGGCCCTGAAGGCCGAGGACGAGCACCGTCGCGCCGAGGTCTATCGCCAGGCCAGCGGCCAGCAACCTCGCGACATGGTCGGCCAGAGCAAGCCCCACAAGCGCTTGGTGGAAGAGATCGCGCTGGTGGGCGGCAGCGACCTGACGGTATTGATCACCGGCGAAACCGGCGTGGGCAAGGAACTGGTCGCCCAGGCCATCCATGCCGTGTCGAAACGTGCCGAGCAGCCACTCATCAGCCTCAATTGCGCCGCCCTGCCCGATACGCTGGTGGAAAGTGAACTCTTCGGCCATGTACGAGGCGCCTTCACCGGGGCCACGAACGACCGGCACGGCAAGTTCGAACTGGCCGACGGTGGCACTCTGTTCCTCGACGAAGTGGGCGAGTTGTCCCTGACCGTCCAGGCCAAGTTGTTGCGGGTACTGCAAAGCGGTCAACTGCAACGCCTGGGCTCGGACAAGGAACACCGGGTCGATGTGCGCCTGATCGCGGCGACCAATCGCGACCTGGCCGAAGAAGTGCGCAACGGCCGTTACCGGGCCGACTTCTATCACCGCTTGAGTGTGTATCCGCTGCAGGTGCCGGCGCTGCGCGATCGCGGCCGGGACGTGCTGCTGCTCAGCGGTTTTTTCCTGGAACACAATCGCTCGCGCATGGGCCTGGGCAGCCTGCGCCTGACCAGCGACGCCCAGGCCGCGCTGCTGGCCTACGACTGGCCGGGCAATGTGCGCGAACTGGAACACCTGATCGGCCGCAGCGCCTTGAAGGCCTTGGGCCGGTGCGCGACGCGCCCGAAAATTCTCAGCCTCAGCGCCCAGGACCTGGATTTGCCCCAGGCGCCTGTAGACAGCCCCACACCTTCGTCCATCAACCCGGTACCGACCGCGCAGGGCATAACAGGGGACTTGCGCGAAGCGGTGGACGAATTCCAGCGCACGCTGATCGCCACTTGCCTGGAGCGTCACCAGCACAACTGGGCCAGCGCCGCCCGGGAGCTGGGGCTGGACCGGGCGAACCTGGGGCGGATGGCCCGGCGGTTGGGGCTTAAATAATCCCGTCTGTTGCTGCCGACCGCTGTTGTGGCGAGGGGATTTATCCCCGCTGGGTTGCGAAGCAGCCCTGAAACCTCTCGCCTCGGAGTACCCGGCTAAATGCGTTCAATCTTTCTGGGGGGGGGGGGGCTACGCAACCCAGCGGGGATAAATCCCCTCGCCACAGATAAATCCCCTCGCCGCAAGGTGTGTACTCACAACTCATTGACTTGAAATTGACTGTCGACGGCTTTCGTCCTAAAGCCTGTCCCCAACAAGTCGATAACCCAATATCACAAGCTGTTCTGGCGATCGCTATGCTCGCCCCACCTTTTTCCACAGAAGGTTTTTATGTCTTCCAACAAAGCCCGCGCAGATTCACTTTCGCTTTTGCTGTTTACCTTGCGCAGCGGCAAGCTGATGGCAATCAACCTGCTCAAGGTCAGCGAAATCATTCCCTGCCCCCCCTTGACCAAGCTGCCGGAGTCGCATCCGCACGTCAAAGGCATCGCCACCCTGCGCGGGACATCGTTGTCGGTGATCGACCTGAGCCGCGCCATTGGCGAGCGGCCCCTGGAAGACCCGGATGGCGGCTGCCTGATCGTCACTGACGTCAGCCGCTCCAAACAGGGCTTGCATGTGCAAGCGGTGAGCAAGATCGTGCATTGCCTGACCACCGACATCAAACCGCCGCCCTACGGCTCCGGCGGTGTGCGTTCGTACATCACCGGCGTGACCTCGGTGGACGGCACGCTGGTGCAGGTACTGGACATCGAAAAGGTCATCCACGGCATCGCACCGGCACAGATCGAAACCGCGCCGACCGAACTGAGCATGGAAGACGCCGAGGTGCTGGGCAACGCACGGATCCTGGTGGTCGATGACAGCCAGGTCGCGCTGCAGCAATCGGTGCACACCCTGCGCAACCTCGGCCTGCAATGCCACACCGCCCGCAGTGCCAAGGAAGCCATCGAGTGTCTGCTGGACCTGCAAGGCACGGCCGAACAGATCAACCTGATCGTCTCGGACATCGAGATGTCGGAGATGGACGGGTACGCCCTCACCCGGACCCTGCGCGAAACACCGGACTTCGCCCACCTCTACGTGTTGCTGCACACCTCGCTGGACAGCGCCATGAACAGCGAAAAAGCCCGGCTGGCCGGCGCCAACGGTGTGCTCACCAAGTTTTCCTCACCGGAACTGACCAAGTGCCTGATCACGGCGGCCAAGGCCGTTGCCGAACAAGGTCACTGAGTCATATCGGTTGCTCGCTTCTGCGTTCCAGCGCGGGAGCGATCACCGTCCGACAACCTCAGGCATACTCTTGTCCTGGCTTCCCGGAACAAGGCGCCCTGATGAAAAACCGTCTATTGATTCTCCTTGGCCTCACTGTCCTGGCCTCCCAGGCTCATGCCTCCAGCCCGGACGCCTGGGCCACCCACGACAAAGCCGTGCTGGCCAGTTGCATCAAGGCCAGCGGTTTGAAGAGTGCTGAGCCGGTGGGTAGCGCCGCTCAATTCGACGACCGGGTCGGCTACACCGCGCTGTTGCTGCAAGGTCAATATCCGCAGAAGCACATGAAAGGGGCGATCGGCACCGAGTTGTGCCTCTACCGCAAACAAACCAAAACCGCCTACGTGACCGAGTGGGACTCGATCCGCCCTGCCGCTACCGACCGGTGAGTGGCGCATAACTTGCTTCGCACGGTCCATCACGGCGTTTTTCTGTCGCCGTCCCCAGCTTCCTGCGACCGGGCGCTCAATGAACACAACGTTTTCCTGTGTAGGGTGCGGCAAATGCTGCACCGATCACCACGTCCCCCTGACTCTCGACGAGGCCCGGATGTGGGCTGGCGACGGCGGCCAGGTGATTGTCCTGGTGGAAGCCTTCCTGCCCAACGGCCTCGGCCTGCCGGCAGGGCAACGCGAGCATGCCGAGCGCCGCTCGGCGGTGGTTCACAGCGGCAGCACCGAGGCCCTGGTGGCGATCACCTTTGCCGCCTACAACGTCGGCCGTTGTCGTAATCTTGACGAAGAAAACCTGTGCCGCATCTACGAGCGCCGACCCTTGGTGTGCCGCATCTATCCGATGGAAATCAACCCGCACATCCCCCTCAATATCGCCATCAAGGAATGCCCGCCAGAGTCGTGGGAAACCGGGCCACAACTGATACTCGGCGGTGAACTGGTCGACCAGGAACTGGTCCGGTTGATCGAGCGTTCACGCCAGGCCGACCGTGAAGAAATCGCCATCAAGGACCGCATCTGCGCCGCCCTGGGCATCCGCATTACCGCGCTCAAGGGCGACGGCTTCACCGCGTACCTGCCGGACATGAGCGCATTCGTGGCCGCCCTCGATCAGGCGCGCCTGCAACCTGCGCAACAACACATCAGTGAGTGGCAGTTCCATCTGTCTGGCGATGATGTGGCCCACCAGGTATCGGCCAGCGGCGCGCGGGTGGTCACTGAGGCGCCGGTCAATTACGCCTTTATTTCACTGCGGGCGGCGTAAGAATTTTTAGTGGTTACAAAATCTGAGCCCACCACAAATCAAATGTGGGAGCGGGCTTGCTCGCGAAAGCGGTCTGGCATTCAAAATCAATGCAAGCTGACCCGACGCCTTCGCGAGCAAGCTCGCTCCCACAGGGGTTGGCTACATTCCCAATCAAACTCCCCCTCGCCTAACCCTCGCCAGGAATGTTAGCGTGCTTGGTATCTTCTCCCCGACGAGCCTTGCACGATGAAAAAAACCGTACTTGCCTTCAGCCGTATCACGCCCCAGATGGTCGAGCGCCTGCAACAGGACTTCGACGTGATCGTGCCGAGCCCGTCCAAGGGCGATATCAACGCACAGTTCAACGAAGCCCTGCCCCACGCCCACGGGCTGATCGGAGTCGGTCGCAAGCTCGGGCGCGAGCAACTGCAAGGCGCCGCGAACCTGCAAGTGGTATCCAGCATATCGGTGGGCTACGACAACTATGACCTGGCCTACTTCAATGAGCGCGGGATCCTGCTCACCAACACCCCCGACGTGCTCACCGAAAGCACCGCCGACCTGGCCTTCGCCCTGCTGATGAGCAGCGCCCGGCGCGTGGCCGAACTGGACGCCTGGACCAAGGCTGGGCAATGGCAGGCGACAGTCGGCCCGCAACTGTTTGGCAGCGATGTACATGGCAAGACCCTGGGTATCGTCGGCATGGGCAACATCGGTGCGGCCATTGCCCGACGTGGCCGGCTGGGGTTCAACATGCCGATCCTCTACAGCGGCAACAGCCGCAAGACCGAACTGGAAAGCCAATTGGGCGCACAATTTCGCGAACTGGACCAGTTGCTGGCCGAAGCGGACTTCGTCTGCCTCGTCGTGCCATTGAGCGAGAAGACCCGCCATCTGATCGGCCAGCGCGAATTGGGCCTGATGAAACCGAGCGCCATCCTGGTCAACATTTCCCGGGGCCCGGTGGTGGATGAACCAGCGCTGATCGAAGCCCTGCAGAACAATCGCATCCGCGGCGCCGGGCTGGATGTCTACGAGAAAGAACCCCTGGCCGAATCGCCGCTGTTCCAGTTGAAAAACGCCGTCACCCTGCCCCACATCGGCTCGGCCACCCACGAAACCCGCGCCGCCATGGCCGATCTGGCTGTGGATAATCTGCGCAGTGCATTGCTGGGCGAGCGACCGAAGAACCTGGTCAACCCGCAAGTCTGGAAATAGAACACACCATGGCGAGGGAGCTTGCTCCCGCTGGGCTGCACCTGTAGGAGCTGCCGAGCGAAGCGAGGCTGCGATCTTGTTCCAGACAATTAAGTCGTGAGCGAAAGATCAAGAGATCGCAGGCTTCGCCAGCTCCTACGCGCCCAGCGCGACTTTCGCGGCCACTGGCCGAGGCTTGCGAAACACCAGCACGTTCCCCAGCATCACCAGCACCAACCCCACCAATGCCGGCGCCGTCCACTGGTAGCCCTCGACAAACGCCGAGACGTTCAACGCCACCACCGGAAACAGGACCGTGCAATACGCCGCCCGCTCCGGCCCCATGCGCCCCACCAGCGTCAGGTAGGCGGTAAAGCCAATCACCGACCCCGGGATCACCAGGTACAACAGCGAGCCGATGTAGCGCGTGTTCCATTCCATGTCGAACGGGATGCCTTTGAACGCACACCACACCGCCAACATCGCCGCGCCATAGGCCATACCCCAGGCATTGGTGGTCAACGGCCTGAGGCCGGCTTTCTGTTGCTGGCTCGAGAGCATGTTGCCCGCCGAGAAACACAAGGTGCCCAGCAACGCCAGCGCCAAGCCAAGCAAGGTTTGCGGGCTTGCGCTATGGCCGGCCAGTTCCGGCCAGAACAGCAGCGCCAGCCCCGAAAGCCCCAGGGCGCCACCCAACAGCACGTTGCGCGCAATCCGCTGACCGAAGAACACGCGGGCATTGAGGGCGTTCCAGAGCGTGGCGGTGGAAAACACCACCGCGACCAACCCACTGGGAATCCATTGGCTGGCGGTCAGGAAGCACATGAAGTTGATGCAGAACAGGCACAGGCCCTGGGCAACGCAAATCAAATGGCCGCGCCGGTTCATCGCCTGCAAGCGCCGGCTGAGCAGGAGCATCGCGAACAGGATCAACGCCGCGAGGCCAAACCGATAAACGATCGAAACCGGGATGGCGACCACGCCCAGTTGCAGTTTCAGGGCAATCCAGGTGGTGCCCCAGATGAGCACGGTGAGCAGGTACAACGAGAGGTTCATGACGGCGACTCCTGGCAATGGCCCCCAGTGTCACGCCGCCATTGACCCGGCGCTTGCATAAACTTGCGGTTTTTTCGGCAGGCTGGCTGGTGTGGATCGGCCGACGGAGTAGGATGCAAGCGTTGGAGAACCGATCATGCCCACACTGCAAACCCTGCAAGTCTTTCAAGCCCTCAACAGCTCGCCCAATGCTCGCCTGGAGCACAGCGCCGAGCTCGGGGACGGCTTGGCGGCCGCTTTGTGGAGCAATCACCACGACGCCCAGGACTACGAGGCGCCGACCCACCATACGCTGTCATGCTACATCGCTGGCGGCACCGGTACGTTTCGCCGCGAGCGGCCCGACACCACGGGCGCGCCGGGCAAACTCTGCGTACTGCCCGCCGGACATCAATCGGCCTGGGTCATCAACGGCGACATTCGCCTTGCCCACCTGTATTTCAGCGCTGAACAATTCGCCCTGGGGTGCGTCACGCTGCTGGACCGCGAACCGCGGCAGGTGCAACTGCACGAGGAGACGTTCCTCGACGACCCGCGACAGGCACAGCGTTTTCGCCAGTTGATCGCGCTGAACTGGGACGAACCCGGTGAACGCCTGCTGACCACCAGCCTGGCCCATGACTTGCTCAATCACCTGCTGCTCAGCCAGGTGGGCCAGCGTCAGGGACTTCGCCTCAAAGGCGGCCTGGCCGCTCATCAGCGGCGGTTGCTGGTGGATTACGTCGACAGCCACTTGGCCGATGCCATCAGCCTCGGCCAATTGGCGGCGTTGTGTGCGTTGTCCGAATACCACTTCGCGCGAATGTTCCGCGAAAGCTTCGGGCTGCCTCCTCATCAATATGTGCTGGCTAGACGCTTGACCTGCGCGCGGCATTTGTTGCGCAGCACTTCACAACCGTTGGGCGAGGTGGCATTGGCCTGCGGATTTGCCAGCGCCAGTCATTTCACCAACCGTTTCCGCCAGGCCCTGGGCGCGACGCCTGGGGAGTATCGGCAGGCGTTTTTGCGTTAGCCCCGGCTATCGCCATCGCGAGCAAGCTCGCTCCCACAGGAGAATGTGATCAATGCAGAAGCGCAAACCAAACCAATAAAACAAAACGGGCCTGCGATTGCAGGCCCGTTTTTCAGTCGCAAGTGAAATGAACGAGGGTTTAGCCGTGAAGCGCGGCCCGTTCGTTTTCCAGGAACTCCTCTTCCAGCATCGCATCGGCCAAGGCTACGGATTCGCTCGATTTCTCAACGGCGGCGCGCTTGCCGCGCAGTTTGCCGAACAAATGCTCCAGGGCACTTTCAAGTTTGGTCGCCGCGCCTTCGATCGCCAGTTCCAGCGAGTCGGCCTTGTGCGTCACGGAAATCGGCTGATGGCCCTTCGGCCGTGCTTCAAGCTGGCAACGCAGATCATGGGGACCGGGCTTGTCGCCGTTCTCGTCCCGCAAATGAACCTCAACCCGTGTCAGGTCCTCTTCATAACGTTCGAGCGTGCTTTCGATGGTAGTACGTACCCACTCCTCCAGTCGGATGCTGCTTTGAATATGGTTATCGCTGTTGACTTGGATTTGCATAGTTCATCCCTTATTTCAGCTAGCTCGCCGGGGGCCGTCGACGTTGATGCAACGGCCCCTTGAATACAGAGTCGGGCTGGCGGAAGAACAATTCAACCCCTAGAAAAAGATAAATATTCATACGCAAATAAAGCCAGACAACGGGCAAAAGCGCTGTTAATGTCGGGAGTTACCCCTGCCCTGCCTACCCACCGCAAATCATCCCCCCGCCTGCACCGTCAACGAACATCCGCGCGTTATTGCCCCGAAACGGGCAGCGGCCATAGCCGCATTCCAGAGCGTCCGGCGCTTAGGCTCCGGGATCATTGTCCGACAGTTTTTCCGGCATGCCACTTGCTAACTCCCTGTAGGAGCTGCCGCAGGCTGCGATCTTTTGATCCTGAGGCCTGCCTGGCCCCCAGGAATCTTGCGATGAACACGATCATGGAATGGCCGATGGTCTGGTGTTGCGAACTAATCCCGATCACGGCCGGTCAACAACTGCACGTTCAATCAGGCGGTGACGCATCATGGACAACCCTTTTCAGATCATTACCGACGCTTTTGCGCCGCATTATCAAATCAACCTGAGTATCCAGGGCCTGGATGGCAGCATCATGCTGACCCTGTCCAAGAGCGGGCGCGTCGTCGCCAAACGCATGATCAGCGCCCAGCAGCGCAACGACCCGGAACGGCTCAAGCGCCTGGTGCAAAGTATTCAGTTCGGGATCGCCATCGAGCAGGGCCACAGCGCCGTGGCCATCCTCGAAGCCATGACTGGCGGTGACAACATCAAGCTGCCACCACCGCACGCCCAGGGGCCGGCGCCCTCTGCCGTCGGGATTTAGATTTCTCCTTTCTCCACTTCGGCATGCTCGCTGGTACCCGCACCGACCTTGCGGTGCGGGTGCTCGATCTTCACCGAAGGGAACTGCGACGAAGCGTAGCGCACCACCAGGATCGAAAACGCCAGCAGCAGGATGCCACCGCACAGGTAAATGATCCCCAGGTCGGGCGGGCTGTGGTGGGAGACGTTGGAAATCAGCAGCCGCGTCAGCGCCGTGATCGCCACGTAGATCAGAAACCGCACCGGCATGTGGTTGGTCTTGAAGTAGATCCCGACCATGGCCCCCAATTCCAGGTAGATAAACAGCAGCAGGATGTCGTCGATCTTGATGTGCCCAGTCTCGAGCATCTGCAAGAACTCCATCACCGCCGCCCACGCGGTCACCGCACCGATGGCGAACAGCGCCAGGTAGTGGAAGGTCTCGACGAACAGGTTTCCCAGGGACTCGGCCAGTTGATGGACGTTCTGGCGCAGGTTCTCGGCCCAGTTGATTTTCACGATGTAGTTTCCTTAGGTCGGTTCGACCGGATGATGCGGGTTGGACGTGACGGTTGTTCTGCATGCAGAAAAAAGGCCAGCGCCTGGGGGTGAGATGGCGATAGGCTGGTATGCGGCACTTTTGGGGGCTTCATGCGGCCGGATCGCGAGCAAGCTTTGCTCCCACACAAGCTTTGCTCACATTAGCTTTGCCCTCACATGCCGAAATCGGTCTACATTAAAAAGCCACTATCCAAAGCAAGAGGATTCGCTTATCCTTTTGCCTGTATATAAATACAGTAGTCACAAAGACAACCAATGTGAAGGCATGTGAGGTGGTGAATGGCCGTCGAAGTGGTATACCGCAGCAGCCGAGATCTGGAGCGCTTGTTCATGGATAAAGCCGAAGCTGACCGTCATGACAAAATGCTGGAACTCGCCGAATTGCTGGCAGAGGTGTTGCAAAAAGCCGTTCCATCGCTGAGCGAGCAACAGGTCGAGGAAGCCGGGATCTACATGGCGAAGAATCGTGATGTGTTCGCCAAGGCATTCAAGAGCCAACCGGACGCCTTGTCCGAACTGCTCAATCCGTCGGACGAATGACCAAAAAGATCGCAGTTTTCGGCAGCGCCTACACCGCGTAGGAGCTGCCGAAGGCTGCGATCTTTTTAGTAATAACGGCGCGGATCCGAATCGATCAAGCTGGCCAGCTTGGTCAGGGCAAAGCGCAGTTCGTCCTGGCTGGTGGGGGACATCAACACCAGCCGCACGCACCGAGTGGTGCCTGAGCGCTCAGCCTGGAACTGGGTGCCGCTGAGCAGCAGTACGCCGTTGGCCCGGGCGAGCATGGTGAACTCGTCGCTGGTCCATGGCTCCGGCAGCGTCAACCAGACGTGATAGGAATATGGCTGGGTCTTGAGCTCGAAATTGGCAAAGATTTCCCGGGCAATGGCTTGCCGCCCCGCCGCCTCGTTGCGCTGGATGCGGATCAGTTTCTTGTCCAGGCCTTCGGTAATCACATTGCTGGCCAACTGCGCGGTCAACGGCGACGGCATCCAGACACTGCTGCGCACCATCGAGGTCAGGCGCGACAGCAATTTAGGCGGGCTGTAGATGTAACCGACGCGAAGCGCCGGCATGACCGATTTCGACAGGCTGGTCAGGTACACCGAACGGTCCGGCGCAAAGGCCGACAGTGGCTTGATCGACGGATCGGTGGCGAGGAAGCCATAGATATCATCGTCCAGGATGATGAAGTCGAATTCCTCGGCAAGCGCGGCGATCTGGGCCCGACGTTTCTGCGACATGATCGCCGCCGTCGGGTTCTGGCAGGTCGCCACGCAAACCAGCATCGCCGGTTTCTCGCGCAGGCACAGTTCGCGCAAGGCTTCGGGAATGATGCCTTCGTCATCCATCGGCACGCCACGCAGGCGGCGCTCCAGGCCATGGGCCAGGGAAATGATGCCGGGGTAGCAAAGCGCTTCGCAGAGCACCAGGTCACCCGCATTGGTCAGGGCGCTCATCGCGACCATCAAGCCATGCTGGGCCCCTGCGGTGATCACCACTTGCTGCCATTGCGCGTCGGGCAATGAATGACGCAACCATTGCGCCCCCGCCTCGCGATGCGCCGGGTGCCCGCCATCCGGCGCGTAATCCAGTGCACGCGCGAAATCGGTGCTTTTTGCCATGCCCACCAGCGCGCCGCGCAACCAGTACTCCAGGGTTTCGCTGTAGGGCTTGATGATCGAAAGATCGAGCAGTTCGGATTGCCCCAGGTTCAGCGGCGCGGAGGCGCTGTTGCTGGCCGGCAGTTCCAGCTGCTTCTGGTTGAGCACGTAGGTGCCGCGCCCTACTTCCCCCTGCACCAACCGACGCCGATGAGCCTCGCTATAGGCCCGGCTGATGGTCCCCGGCGTGACATTCAAGGTGGTGGCCAGCTCACGCAAGGTCGGCAGGCGATCGCCCTCGTTCAGCACGCCGTTGTTGATATCGCGCGCCAATGCATCGGCAATCGACAAATACATCGGCTGGCTGAACTCGCTTAGCTGGGGAACCCACATGAATGATCACTGCCCATCGTAGAAATGATGAATATCCGAGCATATCACATGGAGGTTAGGCAACTAATAATTCGACACAATCAACCCATTGAATCGATTGATACGATTATTGAATCGTTTCTCGATGCGACATTGAGAATTTTTTACAGTAAATAATATTAATTAAAATCAAATAGTTAACTATTAAAAGACGCGAAAACAACCCGTCATAGCAGAAAAATATCTCCTAACAATCCCGCCCCCTATTGAATCAACTCAATTCATTCAAATACACTAATTTCGAATCAAAGCAATCGACTCAATCATTCACTGCGCGCTCCTGTCGCGCCAAGTCGAGACATCATGGACACATTCAGAAAGGATCTATCCCTGTCGGCGATCATCGCGGGCTTCATCGCCGTGATCATTTCCTACGCCGGCCCGCTCATCATCGTGTTCCAGGCAGCCAAGGAAGCGCACCTGCCCAACGACGTGGTGTCTTCATGGATCTGGGCCATTTCCATTGGCAGCGGGATTACCGGCCTGCTCCTGAGCTGGCGCCTGCGTGTTCCGGTCATCACCGCGTGGTCGACACCGGGGGCAGCGTTACTGGTGTCGATGCTGCCCACCGTGACCCTGCCCCAGGCCATCGGTGCCTATGTGGTGGCGTCGGTGATCATCGCGCTGGTCGGCCTGTCCGGTGCGTTCGACAAATTGATGAGCCGCCTGCCCAAGGCCATTGCCGCCGCCATGCTCGCCGGGATCCTGTTCCGCTTCGGCGCCGAGCTGTTCACCTCGATCAAGCTGCAGCCGGCGCTGGTGTTGGCGATGATCGCGGCGTACCTGATCTTCAAGCGCTTTTCGCCACGCTACGCGATCCTGTCGGTGCTGATCGTCGGTTGCGCGGTGGCCGCCTCGTTCGGTGAACTCAACAGCACCTCGATCACCATCGCCGTGGCCCAGCCGGTCTTCATCGCCCCTGAATGGAGCTGGCACGCAATCATCAATATCGGCCTGCCCCTGGCGCTGGTGACCTTGACCGGCCAGTACGTGCCAGGCATGGCCGTGTTGCGCACCTCGGGCTACAACACGCCAGCACGCTCGATCATTTCGGTCACCGCGATTGGCTCGATCCTGATGGCCCCGTTCGGTTCCCACGGTTTTAACCTGGCGGCCATTACCGCAGCGATCTGCACCGGCCGCGAAGCCCACGAAGACCGCGATAAACGCTACATGGCCGGGATCGCCTGCGGGGTGTTCTACATTCTGATGGGCACCTTTGGCGCCACCCTGGCCTCGGTGTTCTCCGCACTGCCGAAAGAATTGATCGCCTCCCTCGCCGGCCTCGCCTTGTTTGGCGCGATCAGTGCCGGACTGACCGGCGCCATGGCTGACGAGAAACAACGCGAAGCCGCGCTGATCACCTTCCTCGTAACAGCTTCGGGCATGAGCTTCCTCGGCCTGGCCGCTGCATTCTGGGGCTTGATCTTCGGCCTCGTGGCGCACTTCGTGCTGACCTACACCCGCGAACGCAAAGCCGCCGTTATCGCCGAGGGCAGCCGACCATGACCGCTCGATGCAACCAATCGAACGCTTGCCATCCACCAGCCTGACCGACTCGACTGAAGCCAGCCATGGGTGTTGCCGCACTACGTGACTGCGCCACTGGCCGAAGCACTTACCCAAGGAATCAAACCATGAGCCTGCACAATTTCGACCCCGCCATTGCCCGCCTGATCGACCGCGAGCGCAACCGCCAGGAAACCCACCTGGAGCTGATCGCTTCGGAAAACTATGTCAGCGAGCAAGTGCTCCAGGCCCAAGGCTCCGTGCTCACCAACAAGTACGCCGAAGGTTATCCAGGCAAGCGTTACTACGGCGGCTGCAAGGTCGTCGATGAAATCGAGAACCTGGCCATCGAACGCGCCCGCAAGTTGTTCAACTGCGAATACGTCAACGTGCAGCCGCACTCCGGTTCCCAGGCCAACCAGGCGGTTTTCCTGGCGGTACTTGAACCCGGCGACACCATCCTGGGCATGTCCCTGGCCCATGGCGGCCACCTGACCCACGGCGCCTCGGTGAATTTTTCCGGCAAGATCTACCGGGCATTTTCCTATGGCCTGGACACGGAAACCGAAACCCTCGACTACGAACAAATGGAAGCCCTGGCCAGGGAACACCGGCCGAAGATGATCATCGCCGGGGCCTCGGCCTATTCGCGGACCATCGACTTCCAGCGCTTTCGCAAAATCTGCGATGAAATCGGCGCCTACCTGATGGTGGACATGGCGCACTACGCCGGGTTGATCGCTGCCGGCGTGTACCCGTCGCCGGTGGGGATTGCCGACTTCATCACCTCTACCACCCACAAGACCTTGCGCGGCCCGCGCGGCGGTCTGATCCTGGCCAAGGCGCAATATGGCGCCCTGCTCGACAAGACGATTTTCCCGGTGTACCAGGGCGGCCCGCTGATGCACGTCATCGCCGCCAAGGCCGTGGCGTTCAACGAAGCCTTGGGCGACGGGTTCAAGCATTACCAGCAGCGGGTGATCGACAACGCCCGGGTCATGGCCGACGTCCTGACCCGACGCGGCTTGCGGGTGGTGTCCGGCGGTACCGACTGCCACATGTTCCTGCTCGATCTGCGCTCGATGAACATCACCGGCAAAGACGCCGAGGCGCTGCTGGAAAGTGCCCACATCACCCTGAACAAAAACGCGATCCCCAACGATCCGCAGAAACCGGCCATCACCAGCGGCATTCGCATCGGCACGCCGGCACTGACCACGCGCGGCTTTGGCGAAGCGGAATGTGCCGAAGTGGCGAACTTGATCGCCGACCTGCTGGAACAGCCGGACAACGCGGCGCGTCTGGAAAACACCCGACGCCGAGTGATGCATTTGTGCGAGTGCTTTCCGGTGTATCTGCTGAGGTAATTGCATCTGTGGGAGCAAAGCTTGCTCGCGATGAACGATGACTCGGTTAGCCTGAACAGTCGCGGCGCCTGCATCGCGGGCAAGCCTTGCTCCCACAGATAGGCTGCTTCACTGCTACCCATTACTTCCTTTTGATTTTCAGCGGTACAACAAACGCTCCGCCAGCTCATCGGCCACCCGCGCCGGTGAGCGCTTCTCCGCCTGGGCGTGGGCAAAGACTTCCGTGAGCCGGGCACCGATCTTCGACAAATGCGCAGTGATCGTCGACAGTTCTTCGCCGCGATGCTTCAGCGCGACGTAGATCAGCCCGCCGGAGTTGATCACGTAATCCGGCGCATAGAGAATTCCACGTCTTTCCAACTGGTCGGCCACTTGCAGGTTGCTCAACTGATTATGGGCCGAGCCGGCAACGGCCGAGCAGCGCAGTTGCGCCACACTTTGGCTGTTGAGCACCCCACCCAGTCCGCAGGGGGCAAGGATGTCGCAGGGCGTGCTGAGCAACGCGTCGTTGGCGATCGGGTGGGCGCCCAGTTGCTCCATCGCCAATTGCACCTTGCCGGGGTCGATGTCACTGACCAGCAGTTCGGCACCCGCCGCGTGCAGCTGTTCGGCCAGGGCATAACCGACATTGCCCAGGCCCTGGATCGCTACCCGCAGGCTTTCGAGGTTATCGCTGCCCAGACGGGCCATGGCGGTGGCACGGATGCCGGCAAAGACTCCCATCGCCGCATGGGGCGCGGGGTCTCCCGAGGCCGTGGTACTGGTGACATGACGAGTCTGCTGGGCGATGCAATCCATGTCGGCCACCGACGTGCCGCTGTCGATGGCCGTGATGTAGCGACCGTCCAATTGCTCGATACAACGGCCGAAAGCTTCGAACAACGCGGCCCGACTCTCGACATGGGCCGGGCGCATGATCACCGCCACCCCGCCGCCCACGGGCAAGCCGGCCAGCGCCGCCTTGTAGCTCATGCCTTGGGCCAGTCGCACGGCATCGACCACGGCACTTTCGTCGTCGGGGTAGGCAAGGTAACGACAGCCCCCCAGGGCGGGCCCCGGACGGCTGCAATGAATGGCAATCACCGCCTTCAACCCGGTTGCCGGGTCTACGCTTAGGTGCAGCGATTCAAGGCGGGAGCTTTGCATGAGAGCAAACATCGAAAGGCTCCCGAATCACTTTTGTTTGTTTCGCCAGTATAGGCGTGCGGTCGAAATTTGCTGGAGCACGCCGGAATAAGTACCCAGGGTGATCAGTCTTTTTCGGCATAACCTGTTACAGCCTCTTTCCGAGACTGGACGAAAATCCATGGCAGGGCTAAAACGGGAGCATAGCCCGGAGAGTTTGATGAAACCGCGCCAAGCCTTTTTTGATTGTCTGCACCGCTCGCCACCGGCGCTGTTCGAAGCGGCGCTGTGGATCGCTGCCGAACATGATCGCGAGGTCGACGTACCGGCCTTGCTGAAGGATTTCAAGGAGCTGCAACAGCGGGTCAGCCATGGCCTGCCGATGCTGCCAGTCAGCGAACTGGGCCAGCCCTTGCTGCGGCGACTCAATGACTTGGGCTTCGCCCAGGACGACTTCACACCTCTACGGCCGCAAGCGGCGCTGCTGGACAAAGTCCTGGCACGCAAACGCGGGCAACCCCTGGCCCTCGGCCTGATTGCCCTGGAACTGGCCCGAGGCCTGGAAATTCCGATGGTCGGTGTCAATTTCCCCGGGCATTTCCTGTTGAAGGTACCCGGCGCCGATCACCTGCTCGATCCGTGCGGTGGCCGGCGGTTGTACCCCAATGACTGCCGGGAACTGCTACAGCGCCAATACGGCGCGAACATGCCGCTCAAGGCTGAGCACCTGGTCAACGCCGAGCCGATGCAGATGCTGCAACGCCTGTCGCGCAACCTGCGTCAATTGCATCTGGCGAACGACGATTACATCGCGGCCCTGATCGACGCCGAACGGGTGCTGGAACTGGGCAACGCCAGCGCCGCCGACTACCTGGCCCGCGCCAGCCTGTATCAACGACTCGATTGCCCCAACGCCGAACGCTTCGACCTGGAGCATGCCCTGATGCTCAGCGACGATCCGATCCAGCGAATCCGGCTGACGGAGCGGCTGGGGCATTTGCCGCCGAATTCGGTGGTGCATTGAGTGGTCGTAAGGCTGCACATCTTTGTCGACGGTTGAATCGCCTTCGCGAGCAAGCCCGCTCCCACACATTTGATCGGCGTACACCCGAATCAATGTGGGAGCGGGCTTGCTCGCGAAGACGGCAGACCAGCCAACATCAATATCAAGCAGGGGTATCCGGCTGCTTCGCCGGATGCGCCTGTTGGAATGCCGCATGCCCAGCCGCCAAGGCCGCGACGCGACGGATCCGCGGATATGCCAGCAACGAAACATTGAACCGCTCGGCCGCGTACAACTGCGGGATCAGGTACACATCCGCCAGCCCCGGCACTGCACCGAAGCAATAGCCGTCGTCGCCAATCAACTGCTCCACCGCCGCCAATCCCTGGCTGATCCAGTGCCCGATCCACTCCGTCACCTGCGTTTCATCGTGGCCCCACTGCCGCAGCTTGTTGAGCACGCTGACGTTGTGCAGGGGGTGAATATCACAACCGATCAGCGCGGCGACGCCACGCTCATGGGCGCGCACCGCCAGGTCGGCGCTGAGCAGCGGCACCTGTGGATAACGTTCTTCCAGGTATTCGATGATGGCGGGCGATTGCACCAGCAGCGCACCCTCATCGGTACGCAACGCCGGTACCCGGCCCTGGGGGTTGATCGCCAGGTAGGCCGGCTGGTGATGCTCGCCCCCAGGCGCAGCGATCAGGTTGACGGGCAAGGCTTGGTAATCCAGGCCCTTGAGCGCCAACGCAATGCGTACCCGGTAGGACGAGGTGGAGCGGTAGTAGGTATAGAGTTCCATGCGCTGCCCCTCAACGCGCCGGCAGAATCTTGCCCCGGCACTCGCCGAAGCCGATGGACGCGAAACCCTCGCGGCGGCAGCGGGCTCGCAAGATGATTTCGTCACCGTCCTCGAGGAATCGGCGCACTTCGCCAGACGCCAGTTCGATCGGCTTTTTACCGCCTTCGGTGATTTCCAGCAGGCTACCGAATTGATGGTTTTCAGGGCCCGACAAGGTGCCCGAGCCAAACAGGTCGCCGGCCTGCAACTGGCAACCGTTGACGCTGTGGTGCGCAACCATTTGCGCCACGGTCCAGTACATGTACTGGGTGTTGCTCAGGGTCAGGCGCTGGGCCGGCAGGTTTTGCTCGCCCATGGCCTCGGTCAGCAACAGGACTTCCAGTTCGATGTCGAAGGCACCGCCGGCCTGGTCACGCTTGTCCAGCAGATACGGCAGCGGTTGCGGATCGCCTTGCGGGCGCGCCGGTTGCGGGCGGCGGAACGGCTCCAGGGCTTCAGCCGTCACCACCCATGGCGAAATACTGGTCAGGAAACTCTTCGACAGAAATGGTCCCAAGGGCTGGTATTCCCACGCCTGGATATCTCGGGCCGACCAGTCGTTGAGCAGGCAGAACCCGCCGATGTGCTCGGCGGCATCGCCGATGGGGATCGGTTCGCCCAGGGCATTGCCCTTGCCGATCCAGATGCCCAGCTCCAGCTCATAGTCCAGCCGCGCACACGGGCCGAAGGTCGGCTCGGTCTGGCCGGCCGGCAGGGTCTGGCCCTTGGGGCGGCGCACGTCGGTGCCAGACGGGCGAATGGTCGAGGCGCGACCGTGGTAACCGATGGGGACGTATTTGTAGTTGGGCAGCAACGGATTGTCGGGGCGGAACAGCTTGCCAACATTCTGCGCGTGCTCGATACCGACGTAGAAGTCGGTGTAGTCGTTGATCCTGGCCGGCAAGTGCATTTGGCAGTCGGCAGCGAGGAGCAGCAATTTCGCGCCCTGGGCTTCTACCTTGCCACGCAGGGAGCTGTCCTCGCGCAGCAGTTCCAGCAGTCGTTCACGCAGGGCAACCCGGGCGCCTCGGCCCAGGTCGAAAAACCCATTCAACTGGCCGTCGGCCATGGCTTCGACAGCTTGGCGTGCCGCGCCGTCAAACAAGCCCGCGTGCAGCGCCGCCTGCAGATCGAAAATCCGCTCGCCAATCGCCACGCCGCTGCGCAGGGCACCGCCATCGACACTGAAGATACCCAATGGCAGGTTCTGCAACGGAAAGTCCGCATGGCCGTTGGCACAGGCGACCCAGCTACGGGCAGGGGAAAGTTGAGTCATGGGTTATCTCCGGGTCGGGTCGAACGTGACAGGCAGCGAGGCCCAACAAGCATCGTAGTCGGTTTGCAGCTGCGGGCAGTCCAGGGCGAAACGGCTGGGACGCAGCACCTGGCTGGTCTCGAACATGAACGCCATGGTGTTGTCGATTTTCGCTGGTTGAAGTTCAGCGTTGATTGCCTTGGTACAGGTCTCGCCGTCCGGGCCATGGGCACTCATGCAGCTGTGCAAGGACGCGCCGCCCGGCAGGAAACCTTCGGCCTTGGCATCGTAGGCACCCTGGATCAGGCCCATGAATTCGTTCATCAGGTTGCGGTGGAACCACGGTGGACGGAAGGTGTTCTCTGCCACCATCCAGCGAGGCGGGAAAATCACGAAATCGAGGTTGGCCAGGCCGTGGACGCTGGTGGGCGAGGTCAATACGGTGAAAATCGACGGGTCCGGGTGATCGAAGCTGACCGTGCCAAGGGTGTTGAAACGGCGCAGATCATATTTATACGGCACGTTGTTGCCGTGCCAGGCCACCACGTCGAGGGGCGAATGATCCAGCTCGCAACCCCACAACTCACCGAGAAATTTCTGCACCAGCGGGGTCGGTTGCGCGAGGTTCTCGTAATGGGCGACCGGCGTCAGGAAGTCCCGCGGGTTCGCCAGGCCATTGCTGCCGATGGGCCCGAGGTCCGGCAGGCGCAGCGGCGCGCCATGGTTTTCGGCGAGGTAACCACGGGCCTGCGGGTCGAGCAGTTCAATGCGAAATTTCAGGCCCCGGGGCAGCACGACGATTTCCAGCGGTGCCAGTTCCAGCACGCCCAACTCGGTGGTGATCCGCAGCCGTCCCAGTTGCGGCACGATCAGCCATTCACCGTCGGCATTGAAAAATACCCGCTCCATGGAGCGGTTGGCCCGGTACTGATAAAGGCTGATGCCGGCCGGTTTGTCCGCGCCGGCATTGGCCGCCATGCACACCAGCCCGTCGATGAAATCGGTGGGCTCGGCGGGGATCTCCAGCGGGTTCCAACGCAGGCGATTGGGTGTGACGTCGCCCAACGGGCCACCCGCCAGTTGCCGTTCAAGCTTGGTGAAGGCCGGGTGATTGGCCGACGGCCGGATGCGATACATCCAGGTACGCCGCGCTTCACTGCGGGCCATGGTGAACGCCGTGCCAGAGAACAACTCGGCATAGAGGCCGTACGGGGCTTTCTGCGGCGAGTTCTGGCCGACGGGCAGTGCGCCGGGTAAAGCTTCGCTGGCAAATTCGTTGCCCAAGCCTGATTGGTAAGCCAGGTCCGACGCTGGGGAATCGAGGTTCATGGAGCCTCCAGGAATGCGGCCCGTCACTCAACGGAGTGGTTGAGGCGCACCGGGTTATTTTTATCGTAATTCGATTACGCATAACGTAATTTGCTCGACAGCGACCGTCAAGCTATAAAGACGCCCATTCGCCTCTGGACCCTGCGCCTTTATGGAAACCCCGCTCAGCAACGGTAAACAGAAAGTCCGCTCGGCCGAAGTCGGCACCGACATCCTCAAGGCCCTGGCCGAACTGTCGCCCTCCACGTCGCTGTCGCGGCTGGCCGAACACGTGCAAATGCCGGCGAGCAAGGTTCATCGGTATCTGCAGGCCTTGATCGCCAGTGGGTTTGCCGAGCAGAACGCCGCCACCAACCACTACGGCCTGGGCCGCGAGGCCCTGCGCGTAGGCCTGGCAGCGCTCAACGGCATGGACGTGCTGCAAGTGGCCGCCCTGCCCCTGGCCGAATTGCGCGACGACTTGAACGAAACCTGCTTCCTGGCGGTGTGGGGCAACCATGGCGCGACCGTGGTGCGCATCGAACCCGCCGTGCGGGCCGTGACCGTGGTGACGCAACTGGGCTCGGTATTGCCACTGCTCAGTTCGTCCACTGGGCTGGTGTTCAGCGCTTATCTGCCGGCGCGCGAGACCATCGGCTTGCGCGAGCAGGAAGTACAAGGCACCGAGCGCCACGCTCTGGCCGACGACCACGTCTATGCCGCCCTGTGCGAGCAGATTCGCAGTCGCGGCCTGCACCATGTGCATGGTTTGCTGATGCCGGGCGTGGATGCCTTGTCCGCTCCGGTCTTCAATGCCGTCGGCGAGGTGAAAGCGGTGATGACCATCGTTGGTCCGACCTCGCTGTTCCACGCCGACGAAAACGGCCCGGCGGCGCAACGCCTGTTGGCGGCGACCCGGGCCGTGAGTTGGCGGATGGGGTATGAAGCGAGTCCGGGATCAGCCCAGTAAATCTGGGACAATCCTGATCACTAGATCATTGAGATGAGGGTGATCAGTTGCCGATGGGGACATTAGCCCATCACCCCCATGACCTTGGCTTTTGCCACCGCCTGCGTACGCCGCTGGACGCCCAACTTGCTGTGGATTCGCCGCGAATGGGTTTTCACCGTGTGCAACGATATGAACAGTTTTTCGGCAATCTGTTGGTTTGAATGACCTTGCGCAATCAGCTCCAGGACTTCCAGTTCGCGATGACTGAGCAAGGTGTCCTCGGCGCTGGCAGGTAGCTCGACCGGCTCTGCCGATTGTGCCCCGCGCACCAGCTCGGGCTGGCGCAAGCGCAGCTCGCACAAGGCTTGCTGGGCCCGCCAGCAAGTGACTCGCTTGAGCCCCTCTTGCAGGAGTGTCCGGGCCTGGGAACGATCGCCGGACAACCAGACAACCTCCGTCAATACCAGATGCAGTTCGGTTTCCAAGCTGTGCATTTCACTCTGCTGTGCCCGGTCGATCATGGCTTGCAGGCGCGCCTGCGGATCCTGTGCCCGTTGCAGGTAGACCTCGGCCAGCACCAGCAGGTATTCAAGCCGCGCAATCAACTCCAGGGTCGCGGGAGGTGCGTGCTTGGCCTGCGGTCCGTGAAAATGGCGCAGGACGCGGATCAAGGCCTCATGGGCCAGTTCCGCCCGCCCCTGTTGCAACCAGAACTGGCAACTGGTTTGCAACAACACGCCACGGTAGACGGTGTCGGGGATGTGCCGCTGCTGCATGATCCGCTCGGCATCGCGCAATTGCATGAAAGCCTCGCCATAGTCGCCCTGGTTGGCCGCCAGGCTGGCCTTGCCGAGAAAGCCATAGAGCACCTGTTTGTCCTGGCTGTGCAGGCCCGTTTCCAGGCCCGTTTGAAACTGCTCGGCGGCCCGTTCCTCGAAGCCCATGCGCAATGCCAGGCGCCCGCGCCGCAGGGCAATACGTCCCAACAACGGGGAAAAATCCTGGCCCGGTTTATCCAGCAGCGCCTGAACGGCGGCCAGCAGATGATCCGCTCGGTGAGGCGCGCCACGTTGTTCCAGGACTTGGGCGTGGTCCAGTTCCAGCAACCCTTCGAATACCAGCGAGCCTTGCGCACGCGCCAGGCACAGTGCCTGGCGGTTGATCCGATGCGCAGAAGCCAGTTCGCCTGCAAGCAGCGCCTGCTGCGTCAGCCCTCCCAGGCACAGCACCCTTTGGGCCCAGGCGTCGGGGTCCAGACTGGCCTGGGCCTGGAGGAAATGCTCGCGCGCCAGTTCACCATCACCCGAGAGGTGCGACAACCAGCCCTGCAAGACCAGCCACCTGGCCAGCACCTGTCGCTGCCGGCAGGCCGAAGGCTGCGGCATGAACCGGGCCAGTTGCTCAATGCATGTCGATGCCGCGTCGAAGCGCCCGGCGAACAACAGCGCAGCGGTGACCAACCCCACCGATTGCGGCGTACCGAGGCTCAACGCTTCGCCTTGTTGATCGTGCAAGCCCAGCAACAGCACCACGTTGCGGCGCTGCAAGACGTGCTCGAAGCTCAGATGCTGCAAGAAACTCACGGCAGTCTCGAACTCCTCGGCCAACATGGCTTGCTCGAACGCCATTTGCCAGTCCTGCTCGGCAGCAAACCACTGACAGGCCCGTCGATGCCAGGAACGCCCCTGCGACCAGGGCTCTTCGCGTACCAGTCGGGCCAGGGCCGGGAAGATCTGCAACCAGTCCGTGGTCTGTTCCCACGGCTCGATGAAACACCCCAGCTCCAGCAACAACGGCAGGCATTGCGCGCCCACGGTGTCGCCGAACAGGTGCTCACACAACCGGGCATTGAAGCGCGGCAGATGCGCCAGCACACGCCAGGCCTGCGCCAGATCCGGGGTCAGGGTGCTGAACAGTTCGTACTCCAAGTAGTCGAGCAAGGTCCCCGGTCGTCCTGGCGTCGCCTGACTGCGCGCCCATTCGCAGCGCGAAAGCAAGGTGATGCGCACCCCGGCACACCAGCCACCGTTGCGCTGAATCACCTCGCGGGCGGTGCGGGCAGCCTGGGGGCCGGGCAGATGACGAAGCAGTGGCTGGATATCGTCAGGGGTGAAGAACAACGCCTGCGCATCAAACTCGTGCAGCTCGTCATCAAGCAACAGCCGCGGCCAGTTGCAGTGGGGACGGCGGCGGCCATTCAACCACAGGTGCAACGCCGGACTGCTGGTGTTCAACAGACGGTCGAGCAACTGGTCCAGTTCGGGATTCGGCGCCCGGCAGTAATCATCCAGGAACAACCATGTGGGGGTTTGCAAACGCGCCAGGTGGGCCAGCAGTCCCGCTTCGTCCTGCAGGGGCAGCCCGAGGGTCTGCGCCAGCTGCTCGCACATTTGCGCCGCGCTCAACGCCGCGCCCCCCAATGGCAACCAATGCAGCCGACAGTCGCTGGGGGCCTGCAGGAAGCACTCGGCGAACAACGCACTCTTGCCACTGCCCGCGGGCGCGCAGAGCAGTTTTACCCGCGCTTCGGACGTCAGCAGCGGCTCGCTCAGGGACCGCCGCGGCAGATGCGTCGAGGACAGGCGCGGCAGCAATCCTGGACGGTCCGGACACGGAGTCATGGCGGTCATGGGGGAAGATCCTGTTTATTGTTATCTCACCACCCTAGTCCTGTGTCGCCGAGCTTTGGAGAAGTATTCAGCGCGCTGATTGGCGCCCATAAAAAAACGACCGGCAGGAGCGCTGCCGGTCGATCACGATGATCAAATCAGACACAACCTTGTGGGGAAAGGATTCACTGTGGGAGCAAGGCTTGCCCGCGATGAACGATAACGCGGTTCAGCTTTCAGACCGCGGTGTGGCCATCGCGGGCAAGCCTTGCTCCCACAGATAAATCCCTTCGCCACAGTTATCTTTCCAACAGTCAGACTTATCGAACCCCCTCCGAACGCAGCGCCGCCGGCGTGTAGTCGGCTGCCTTGGCTTCGAAACCGTATTGGTAGCTGTGTTTCTCTTCGTTCTTCATCCCCAGCGCGATGTAGCGGCCGGCGATGATGTCGTAGAGCGCCTCGAGGGTGTAGCCCGGGTTCTGATGGTCGTAGTAGAACTGGGCATGACCTTCGGCCACGCGCCACAGTTGGCCGCGACCGTCGTAGTGATCCACCAGCGCCGCCTGCCAGCTGTCCTCGTCGAAGTACATGTGGCGCTTGGCATAGATGTGCCGCTCGCTGGGCTTGACCGTACCTTCCACTTCCCAGACGCGGTGCAACTCATAACGGGTCAGGTCCTGGTTGATGTGGCCGGCCTTGATCACATCGTCGTACTTGAGGCTTGGCGAATCGAGCTTGTAGCTGTTGTACGGGATGTACATTTCCTTCTTGCCGATCAGCTTCCAGTCGTAACGGTCCGGCGCGCCGGAAAACAGGTCGAAGTTGTCGGAGGTGCGCAACCCGTCGGCGGCGGTGCCCGGGCCGTCGTAGGCCACTTGCGGGGCGCGACGCACACGGCGTTGGCCGGCGTTGTAGATCCAGGCCAGGCGCGGTTCCTTCACTTGGTCGAGGGTCTCATGCACCAGCAGCACGTTACCGGCCAGGCGCGCCGGGGCAGTGACCGACTGCTTGAAATAGGTCAGCACGTTGCTGGCCTTTTCCGGGTCGGCATCCTTGATCAGGAACGGCACGGCGATTTCTTCTTCGAAGCGGATCGGCGTGAAGCTGCCATTGGTCTGCGGCGTGACCTGGGTGATGACCCGGCGCAGGTTGCCACCGTGATAACGGGTGACGTGGTTCCACAGCACTTCCACGCCGTTCTTGGGGATCGGGAAAGCGTAGTAGCGGTTGCCGGTAAAATTCGACAGGCCGTTACCGTCATTGATGGACGTCACGTTGAGGGCGCTGCGCTTGGCCGACTCGTAGATTTCCGGCGGCAGGCCGACGCTGCGATGGGTCGGGTAGACCGGGATCTTATAGGTTTCCGGGTAGCGCTTGAACATCGCGACCTGGCCTTCGGACAGCTTGTCCTTGTACTTGTCCACAGTCGCGGCGGTGATGGTGAACAACGGTTTTTCATTGGCGAATGGGTCGGCCAAAAAGCCCTTGCTGTCCACGGCCCCGGCGTTTTTTGCAATGCCGCCGGTCCAGGCCGGAATCGAGCCATCGGCATTGCCGGCTTTTTCCGCGCCCAACGGCGTCAGGCTGGTGCCCAGTTTGTTCGCTTCATCCGGCGAGACTGCCGCCATCACGTTCACGGCCAGCAGGCTCAAGGCCAGGGCACCGCATTGCAGGATCATCTTGCGCATTGGGTTTTCCTTGTCAGCCAGATCAGAAGTTCACGCCGAAGCTCAACGCGAGAAAGTCGCGGTCTTCGAGAACGTTGTAATCGCCGCCAAAAAAGTCGGTGTAGCTGAGGCTGGCGGTGTAGGTGTTGCGGTAATCGGCATCGACACCGAGGCTGACGGCCTTGGCGCCTTCGTTGAACAGGCCGTTGGGGCCATAGCCGGCCACGTCATGGGACCAGGACACGTTGGGCTTGAAGTTCACCCCGCCGATCACGTTGGAATAATCGAGAATCGCCCGGGCGCGATAGCCCCAGGACGTCGAGGTGACGAAGCCATCGGTGTCGCCATTGAACCCGTACTGGCCGTAGACCGAATCGCGGCCGTAACGCAGCTTGTCCTTCGATTCCAAACCGCCGACGTGCACCACCGCCGCCTCGCCGACCAGGGTCAGGCGATCGGCGCCCAGTACCTGATCGAAGAAGTGCGTCAGGGTGCTCTGGACCTGGGTGATTTCCTTGCGGCGGTAGCCGGTGTTATCCGCCCCGGCCGAGGTCGCGATGGGTGAAGCCGCGCCACCGGCAATCGGGTTAAGCAGCGCCAGGGTCAGGTCGTTGGTATTGACCTGCACCGGTGCGTTGGGGCGGTAGCTGACTTCGCCGGTCCACGCGGTACCGGTGGGCAACGTCGTGGAGAAACTGGCGCCGTACAGGCGAATGTCCTCGGGGTACTCGAGGTAGTACTGACCGCGTCCCAGCATCACGCTTTGCGCCAGGCCCGCACCGCTGCCGGGGGCAAGTCCTTCGGCAATCGGGATCATACCCCCTGGCCCCAGGTTCCCAAGCACGGCCAGCGTAGAGGCGTCTGCCGTGGTGGTGCCGACAGTAGGCGTGCGGCTGTGATAGTTCATGAAGTACAAACCGTACTCGGTGTCATCGCCGAGCCAGCGCAACGCCGTGCCCCACTGGCCGGAATCACGGGCGTCACGGTCGCCGCTGCGAGCAATGACAACGCCTTCGTCATTCACCTCAATGCCCTGGCCAAAGGCCTGAGTCAATGGCACGAACGGCGCGATCGCCGGGCTGCCCACGGTGTAGCCACTGGTGCAACCATCGGCCACCACGTCATTGCCGAAGAACGTACCGCAGTTATCAACAACCGTCTGGTCCCACTCCAGTTGGTAGAACCCTTCGATGGTCAGCTTGTCAGTCAAACCCTGGGAGGCGAACAGCATGTTCACCGGGATCAGGCCTTCCTTGATCTCCGCACCGGGGCGACGGAACGCGGACACGTCCACCGGGTTGATGCTGTTGATGGAATTGCCGATGAAGGTACTTTCCCCCCAACTGACCACCTGCTTACCGGCGCGCACAGTGCCCGGCAAATCGGCGATGGAATAGTTGTGATAGACGAAGGCATCGAGAATCTGCGCCCCCGAGGACTTGGCGCCTTCCTTGCGATTGCTGTCGCTGATGTCCTTGAACGGACGGCTCTCGTCCTTGAGTTCGAAGTCATACCAGTACTTGCCGCGCACGAACACGCCGGTATCGCCGTACTTGAGTTCGAGGTCGTGCAGGCCCTTGAAGATTTTGGAAAAGGTCTCGCCTTTCTTGAAGTTCTGCCGCCCATCGTCACCGGTGGAGGACTGGCCCGTACCGCCGTTGACCGTGCCGATCAGGTCCTTGTCCGCGTCGCGCATGCCCCAGCTCGCGCCCACGGACAGCGACGAATCGAACTGACCCTCGATCTCGCCAATGTTGAATGAAACGGCCTGCGCCTGGGCACAGCAACCCAAGGCCACCGCAACGGCCAGCGCCTGCGGCTTGAAGATGGCGCGCATTGTTATTGTTGTCATGCGTCTTCCCCGGTGAGTGACAGAAGCTTCACCCTACTGCCGCACGCCATGGGCGATAAGCGCACCAAGGAGGTATTCGCGCTGTACCTAAAAAGGATTACTGCCCATGCGGGGCGGGCCTCTGCGTCGAGCATCGACGGACTGGATGATGGGTTATCAGCCGCGCGCATATTCATCACAGCCCTCGCGACTGTTGCGGCCCCCGTAACGGTGCATGTCCGAATCCAGGCTGTTTCCCGAAGCACTCGATCCTTATGCTGGCGGGGCTTTCAGGGCAACGGGCCTGCAAGCCCAAGCCGCCACGGCATCCCTCACGCCTGGCGCACCGTCCTTCGGATGGATTGGCGCATCGATCCATCATCCCGTGTTGACCGACGTTGATTTGTAGCTCCTTTGCAACGTCATGTTTAGGCCGCTGCTTTTTGCAGCGGCCTTTTTTATGCGGACAAAAACAGTGCGCCTGGCATTCGGGGATGAGCAGTTGGGGGAATCGACGCAACCTGAACGAGACTTCGACCGCATTGAAATCGTCGACCTCGTCACTGATTCCCAAGGGCACTTCCGCCCGGCGAGATATGACGGTGTGATGGGTATCGAGACCGCCGAGAACCCGGCGGCCCTGGCGAAAGTATTGTCCATGAGCACGGTTGCCGCGGCTGACGGCAACCGACCCGGGCAGTGAGGTCTAGATGGCGTGGCGTTGCAGGTTCGCCATCATTTCTTTCAAGGCTTCCAGGTTGTCGTTCGGGTGCACCGCATCCTCGAAGTCGCAGATCTGCTGCCAACGGGCGGCGACGTCTTCGGGCGAAAACCCTTTGCGCGGATCAAAGCCCGCCCCCAGGCTGCGCTCCCAGCGCACCTTGCCCATCCAGCCGCCGCCCACTTCGAACAGGCCGGAGGTTTCCTGGCAATTCTCACTGGCCAGGTACACCACCAGCGGGCTGACGAGTTCGGGCTTGAGTTGTTCGAACACCTGCGGCGGGATCAGGCCTTCGGTCATGCGCGTGCCGCCGGTGGGGGCGATGGCATTGACCAGGATGTTGTTCTTGCGGCCTTCGATAGCCAGGGTCCGAGTCAAACCATAGAGGCCGAGCTTGGCCATGCCGTAGTTGGATTGGCCGAAGTTGCCGTAGATGCCCGAGGTGGAAGCGGTGAAGATCACCCGCCCGTAGTTTTGCTCGCGCAAGTGCGGCCATGCGGCCCGGGTCACCTTGTAGGCGCCCTCGACGTGGACGCGGTAGACCAGGTCCCAATCGGCGTCGTCCATTTTGTGGAACGTCTTGTCCCGCAGGATCCCGGCGTTGTTGACCACCACATCGACGCGACCAAACGCGTCGAGGGCGTTTTGTACCAGCTTGTCGCCATCGGTCACCGAGTCGTGGTTGGCCTCGGCGATGCCGCCCGCCTCGCGGATTTCGGCGACCACCCGGTCTGCTGCCGAGGCGTTGGCCCCTTCCCCTTGAGCCGAGCCGCCAAGGTCGTTGACCAGCACTTTCGCACCTTGCCTGGCGAACAGCAGCGCATGGGCGCGTCCCAGGCCTCCGCCGGCCCCCGTGACGATCACGACTTTATCTTCGAAGCGCACAGACTCACTCATGGCAGAACTCCAGCAGGCGGACAGGACAATGGGCACGAGTGTCCGGCACAAGTCGGCCGGTCACAATCAACACGGTTGCAAGTGAATAGTGACCGATAAGGTGAGGGGATGATGCAGGCCCAGGCCACAGCGGCATATTCGATGTTCCTGCTGGCAGAGGCACCGCTATCGCGAGCAGGCTCGCTCCCACAAGGGATTTGCAGTGGAATGCAATCTCGTAAACACCCGAAAAACTGTGGGAGCGGGCTTGCTCGCGAAAGCGGTCTTTCAGTCAGGATAGATGCTGGATGTGCTGACGCCTTCGCGAGCAAGCCCGCTCCCACACAAACCCGCTCCCACAGGTCTGCTGCAATGCCAAGTCGTCATGAACAGGCCATTTGTCTGTGCGGTGCGGCGATGGCTTCGCGAAACGCCAGGTAATGCTTGAGCACCTGCACGGGTGCCTCGATGTGCGGGTAATGACCGATGTCGGGCAACAACACCGTGTCAGGGTTTGGGATCAGGGCCTCGTAGCGCGCCACCATGTGTTCACCGGAAATCGGGTCGAGCGCGCCGTCGATCACCCGCAACGGCACGTCGCCGCGCTGCATCGCCTGCACCCAGCGATCACGCTGCACACGGCGTTCGGGAATATAGGCGATGAGCTTGTGCATGATCCTCGGACCGTGATGGGCTTGCACCAGGCTCCAGAAATCATCCAACTCGCTTTCAGTGGGGGTGGTCCTGGGGCCGAAAATCTGCCGAAAGCTGCTGACCAGGCTTTCCCGGGAGAACGCCCGCCCCAACAGCCACCCCAGAGGGCTGAGCAAGAGTTTCTGGACCCAGACCGGGCGGTGGGTTTCCGGGAACAGGCCGCCATTGAGAAAGACACAACTGGCGAGGTGGATGCGCGCTTCGTAATGCCGTGCGAGCAGCTCCTGGGCCACGCTGTCGCCGTAATCGTGGGCCAACACATGCAGCGCGCCCCGCACATTCAGGTGCGCGAGCAAGGCCTGTTGCAGATCGGCTTGCTCCAGCAGGCTGTAGACGTGATCCGTCGGTTTGGCGGAGTCACCGAAACCGAGCATGTCACACGCGATCACCCGGTAGCGTTGCGCCAGCGGTTGCCACAGGTAATGCCAATCCCAGCTGGCGGTGGGAAAACCGTGGATCAGCAGCAGCGGCTCACCCTGCCCGGCCACCCAGTAACGAATGGCATGGCCACGGAACATGAAGATCTGGCTGCGCTGGCGCCAGATACGCAGGGGAATCTGGGCCAGGGCCATCAACTTCTATACCCGGCATCTTGTTGATCGAGCTTGCGCAATAACGCCGGCCAGGCCAACGCGCCACCCATGCCCTGGGCGCTTTTGGTCACCCCGGCGATCATCGCCCGGGCGCCAGCCAGGATCTGCGGCTCGATGGCAATCAGTTCGGCCCCGCCGCTCTGCGCCAGGACCTGAATGTCACAGGCCCGCTGAAAGGTGAACATCATCAGGAAGGTATCGGCGATGGTCCCGCCGCAGGTCAGCAAGCCATGGTTGTGCAGCATCAGGAAGTTGCTCTCGCCCAGGTCCGCCTGCAAGCGAGCCTTTTCTTCGTGATTCAAGGCCACCCCTTCGTAGGCGTGATAAGCCAGGCTCGACAGCACGAAGAGCGATTGCTGGCTGATCGGCAGCACCCCCTGCTTCTGGGCCGATACCGCCACGCCAGCAGCGGTGTGGGTGTGCAGCACACAGGCCACATCATGGCGCACCTCATGCACCGCGCTGTGGATGGTGTAGCCGGCCGGGTTGATCTCGTAGGGGCTGTCCATCAATTTGTTGCCGGCCTGATCGACCTTGACCAGGCTCGAGGCGGTGATTTCATGGAACATCATCCCGAACGGGTTGATCAGGAAATCCTCGGTACCGGGAACCTTTGCGGAAATATGGGTGAAGATCAGGTCATCCCAACCATGCAGCGCGACAAGCCGATAACAGGCGGCAAGGTCCACCCGGGTTTGCCATTCGGCCGCACTGACCTGATCCTTGATGCTGAGTATCGTTTGGACGGGCGCTACGCTCACGGCTCTGACCTCTGGTTTCTTGTTATATGTCTCGATCGAAACGTCGTACGCAAGAAAATCAGTCTAGTCAGCTCTTTAAGAGGCGGTAGTTGCGTTGGCAGCCAGCTTACTGGCCGAACGAGTCAGCGCACCCGCTTCAAGCGCGCAATGTGTCGATCAACTCAGCGAGCCATGGCTCGGCGTCGGTTTCCGGCGTGACACTTTCGCTGGCATCCAGGCGCAGCATCGGCAGCACCTCGCGTACGCCCAATTCGACGAACAGTTCGCACATCTGCTCGCCGCCGGCGCAGAAGGTATCCCCATAACTGGCGTCGCCCAGGCCGATCACCGCGCCAGGCAAACCACGAAAGAACCCCGGCAATTGGTCGCGGATGATCGAATACAACGGCATCAGATTGTCCGGCAACTCACCCATGCCGGTGGTGGAAGTCACTGCCAGCACGGCCTCTGGGGCGAATGCCTGCACATCCGCCAGGGTCGCACGCGGGTCGTGCCAGGCGTCGAAACCTGCCTCGCGAAGCAGTTTGGCGGCGTGCCGGGCGACTTCTTCGGCGGTGCCATACACCGAGCCGGAAAGAATGGCGACTTTCATCAATCTGATCCTGAACCTGAAAAAAGAGCCGGGATAGTAACAGTTGCACCTGTCAGGCTGCGAATGGCTCTCAACGGCCCTAATGGCCAGTGGACAGTCTATCGATTTCTTTTAGAATGCTGCTTCTACAAGGATGTTCAAAGGGTTCTCCCCATGATCAACGCTCAACTGATGCAACTGGTCATCAATGCTTCGAACGACGGGATTGTCATCGCCGAAAAAGAAGGTGAAGACAATATCCTGATCTACGTGAACCCGGCCTTCGAACGATTGACCGGTTATCACCGCGACGAAATCCTCTATCAGGATTGCCGGTTCCTGCAATCGGGTGATCGGGACCAGCCCTCGCTGGAGCCGATTCGCAAAGCCTTGCAAGAGGGCGGTACCTGTCGTGAGGTGCTGCGCAATTACCGCAAGGACGGCACGCCGTTCTGGAATGAGTTGTCACTGTCCACGGTAAAAAACCAGGCTGACGGACATACCTATTTCGTGGGTGTGCAAAAAGACGTCACAACCCAGGTCAAGGCTCAACAACGCGTCGCACAGCTGGAAAAGGAGCTGGCCGACGCGCGGGAGACAATTGCCCGGCTCGAAGCGACGAACGGTTCAAACAAAACCACGAATTAATGGTCAGTCACTACAATCACCAGTGAACACGTAAATTATTATTTCGAGCAGATCATGCAGCGCGATGCCCTTCTGACGCAGGATGAACTGGATTTCATCCGAACCATGCAACACAACCCGCAGCTGAACGAGCGGGATGTCACGTCGAGCTTGCTGGTAAACGGTGGGTCGCAGATCCGTGACTTGCTGACACGTCTGGCGGCAAATGAGCAGGTTACGCTGCAAGCCAATTTCGAAAACCAGCAAATGACCTTTCCGCTGCATCTGGTGGAAGACGAATTCCATGCGATGCACCTGCGCTTGGGTGTACCAAGCATCTACGAGGACGGACCGAAGATACGCCCATGGCGTCTGGCGCTCGAAGAGCCGGTGGCGCTGGAAAATATCAAGGGTCAGCCGGGACCGCTGTGGGTCCACGAAGTCTCCTGCAAGGGCGTATTGCTGGAAAACCGCAGTCGGACCAAACCGCCAAAGCAGTTTGCCTTGTGGTTCAGCCCATCAGGCTACGAGAGAATTTCGTTGCGAGGCACCTTCGAACGGGAAACCGATCGCGGCCTGTTTGCCTACCACCTGAGCCAGAATGACCAGGACGAGACGGAGCGCCTGCGCCAGTACATCCTGCAGCAACATCGCCTGACCCATCCTTCCATGCATCTCTAGGTGTCGAGGTTGCCTGCCAGAAATTGACACAGGCGCTGGCGCATCACCGTTCCTTCATTGCCCAGGCAGCCGATTGACGAGCTAGCCAGGCTTTCCTGCGCCAAGTCGGATGCTTCACCGGCCAGCATCACCGGACAGTCCAGGCTCATCGCCAATTTGCCCAGGCGCTTGGGCAAATCCGGGAGCGGCGCATGATTGGAAACCAGCACCAATGCCACCGGCTGGATCTTCTGGCACACCAGGGTCAGCTCGTTGAATGGCAGGCCGATCGACAGCGCCCTGACGCCCACATCCGCCTTGGAGAGGAACAGCGCCGCGACCAGCAACTCCAGCTCACGGCATTGGCCGGCAATGGCACAGACCAGGACACGCGGCGCCCCAGCTTCGCGCTTGAGCAAAAGCCGCTGGATGATGCGCGAACGCAGGAACCCATCGAAAAACACCCATTCGCTGATTTGCCCGAACTCTGGCTGGCGATACAGCATTTGTCGCCAGAGCGGCATCAGGATGTCCTGGAATACGACCGGCACGGTGTAAGTGGAAAAGACCTGCCCGTAGACGCGATCCAGCTCCACATCGTCAAAGGTGCTAACCGCGTCCGCCACCTGTTGTTGCCAGCGGGCGTGATCGGCCCTGACCAGATCGGATGAGATCAGCGTGGAAACCGGTTGCACCGACTCGGTCTTCGCCAGGATCTTTCCCACTTTGCTGACGGCCACCCCGCGCTCTATCCAAGCCAGAATGCTGCGCACTTTTTCAATATCGCCCAACGAGTACAGGCGATGCCCGCTTTCGGTGCGGGTAGGTTGGATCAAACCGTAGCGCCGCTCCCAGGCACGCAGGGTCACGGGGTTAACGCCGGTCATGCGCGCGACTTCGCGAATGGGAAACAGGTCTTCCCGCTTCAAGGCACCTGATGCCTGGAAAACGAAGCCATCCTCTGTGATTACACTCATTTTGGCAGACAATTCCGGCTGGCAAATTGGATCCTAGTTTACCCCTCCCAGGACATGTCATGACAAGGATAAACGTACTCGATGTGCGGTTTTGTTGTTTTACGCACAATCAGGAATAATCCTTGCCTGTTTTTTGGCGACCAGACGCTACCCACCACCCCGGGGCGTCCCCAGCGAACCTCCTACCCGGAGTGCCGCGCCTGTCTTACGGAGATACATAATGTCTACCTCACCCGTCACTTTGATGGTTGCCCGCCGCGTTGCCAATGGACGTTATCAGGACCTGATCGCCTGGTTGCGCGAAGGCGAACAACTGGCAACCGACTTTCCTGGCTACCTGGGTTCCGGCGTGCTCGCTCCACCGCCCGAGGACGATGAATTCCAGATCATCTTCCGTTTTGCCGACGAGCAGACGCTGCACGCCTGGGAACACTCGGCCTCCCGCACGGCCTGGCTGGGACGGGGCAGCGATCTGTTTGCCCATCCCTCCGAACACCGGGTGCGTGGCATCGATGGCTGGTTCGGCGCAGTCGGTCAGCGTCCGCCACGTTGGAAACAGGCCGTGGCCATCTGGCTGGCGTTTTTTCCCGTCTCGCTGTTGTTCAATTTCCTGTTGGGGCCGCTGCTGAGCGAACTGGGCCTGTTGAGCCGGGTGTTCATCAGCACGCTGATCCTGACGCCACTGATGGTCTATCTGTTTATCCCGATGTCGACCCATCTGCTGGCGAACTGGCTCAACGGCGCGCCACAGCGGACGTTGCCGGCCAAGCCTTTCACACAGAATCGGTGATGCTGCCAGCCTTGGCAGCGGTTTCTGTGGGAGCGAGCCTGCTCGCGATAGCGGTGTGTCAGGCGATATTTGTGTTGGCTGACCCAGCACATCGCGAGCAGGCTCGCTCCCACAGTGGAATACGGCGATATATCCGCTGGATTAGCCATCAATAGGTACACACTACCCGTCGCTGTTATAGTTTTGCTCTTGCCGTGAACCGAGCCGTCCTATGTCCAGCGCCACCGCTCCGATCCTGATCACTGGCGCAGCCCAGCGCGTCGGCCTGCATTGCGCCCGGCGATTGCTGGAAGACGGACAACCGGTGATCGCGACCTATCGAAGCGAACGCCCAGGCGTGCAAACGTTGCGAGACCTGGGCGCGGTCATGCTGTTTGCCGACTTCTCCAGCGAAGCGGGGATCCTGGCCTTTATCGAACAACTCAAGCAGCACACCGACCGGCTGCGGGCCATCGTGCACAACGCCTCGGCCTGGCTGGCCGAGGGCCCGGGCAGCGAAGCGGCGGCCTTCAACGCCATGTTCGGCGTGCACATGCTTGCGCCTTACCTGATCAACCTGCACGGCGCCGAGCTGCTGCAGCGTTCAACTCCGGCGGATATCGTGCACATCAGCGATGACGTGACCCGCAAGGGCAGCGCCCGGCATATCGCCTATTGCGCCACCAAGGCCGGCCTGGAAAGCCTGACCCTGTCGTTCGCGGCGAAGTTCGCCCCGGCGATCAAGGTCAACGGCATCGCCCCGGCCCTGCTACTGTTCAACCCCGAAGACGACGCGGCTTACCGCGCCAAGGCCCTGGCCAAGTCCGCGCTGGGCATCGAACCCGGCAGCGAAGTGATCTACCAGAGCCTGCGTTATCTGCTGGACAACCCTTATGTCACCGGCACGACCCTGACCGTCAACGGCGGGCGGCACGTCAAATAGCCTTGTTTCGAGGATGCACCATGACGCTATCCCTGCCCCAGAACTACCGCGAAATCCTTATAGGCCTGGGGGAAAACCCCGAGCGCGAGGGTCTGCTCGATACCCCGGTCCGTGCCGCCAAGGCCATGCAGTACCTCTGCCATGGCTATGAACAAAGCGTCGAGCAGATCGTCAATGGCGCGCTGTTCGCCTCTGACAGCGATGAAATGGTGATCGTCGCCGACATCGAACTCTATTCACTCTGCGAACATCACCTGTTGCCCTTCATCGGCAAGGCCCATGTGGCTTATATTCCTACGGGCAAGGTCCTGGGGCTGTCGAAGATCGCCCGGCTGGTGGACATGTTCGCCCGCCGCCTGCAAATCCAGGAGAACCTGACCCGGCAAATCGCTGACGCGGTGCAGCAGGTCACCCAGGCCGCCGGCGTGGCGGTGGTGATCGAGGCCCAGCACATGTGCATGATGATGCGCGGTGTCGAAAAACAGAACTCGACCATGAACACCTCGGTGATGCTCGGCGCCTTTCGCGACTCCAGCACCACGCGCCAGGAGTTCCTGCAATTGATTCGACGGAGCAATTAAATGCCACAACTTCAGCCAGCCATGGCACGCATCAAGGTCAAGGACCTGCGCCTACGCACCTTCATCGGCATCAACGAGGATGAAATCCTCAACAAGCAGGATGTGTTGATCAACCTGACCATCCTCTACGCCGCCCAGGAAGCGGTGCGCGACAACGACATCGACCACGCGCTGAACTACCGCACCATCACCAAGGCGATCATCGCCCACGTGGAAGGCAACCGCTTCGCCCTGCTCGAACGCCTGACCCAGGAATTGCTCGACCTGGTCATGGCCAACGAATCGGTGCTGTACGCCGAAGTCGAAGTCGACAAACCCCACGCCTTGCGATTTGCCGAGTCGGTGTCGATTACCCTTGCGGCAAGCCGGGCGGCTTCGTAGCCGCTACTGGCTTCAAGCGGTAAACTTCAAGCCTGATCAACGCCATCCAATTTGCAGCTTGAAGCTCGCCGCTTGCAGCTGCCCGTCAGGGAACACCATGAACGACCAACAACGCCTCGAACTCGAAGCCGCCGCTTTCCGTCGGCTGGTTGCCCACCTGGACAGCCGCAAGGATGTGCAGAACATCGACCTGATGAACCTCGCCGGCTTCTGCCGCAACTGCCTGTCCAAGTGGTACAAGGCCGCCGCCGATGAACGCCAGGTCGAGGTCAGCCTCGACGACGCCCGCGAAGTGGTCTACGGCATGCCGTACGCCGAGTGGAAAGCCCAATACCAGAAAGAAGCCAGCGCCGAACAACAGGCGGCGTTCGCCAAAGGAAAACCCGATGCCTGATCTCAATACCCTGCGTACCCGCCTCAAGAGTGGCGAACATGCCTTCGCCGACACCCTGGCCTTCATCGCCGCCGGTTACGACTACCAGCCCCAGGCCTTCAACAACGGTGGCGTGGAAAACGCCGCCGGGCAGAACGAAGGCTCGTGCAAGACCCTGGGCCTGGCGCTGCTCGAAGGCTTGAGCGATGAAGAAGCACTGCTGGCGTTCGGCGAACATTACCGTTCGGTGCTGACCACGCCAGAAGGCAGCGATCACGGCAATATCCGCGCGCTGATGGCCCATGGGCTGGCCGGCGTGACGTTCGAGGCACAGCCGCTGCAGCGGCGCTGATCCACAAATTCTTGCAGCCCTCTTCTGTGGCGAGGGCATTCATCTGTGGGAGCATGGCTTGCCCGCGATGGGCGCGCCGAGGTTTAACAGCCGAACCGCGTTATCGTTCATCGCGGGCAAGCCATGCTCCCACAGGTCTTCCTCCCGCAAATAAATCCTCCCGCTCCACATCCCGACTTTTAAGATTGACCCGGCAACTTTATTTCGTTTGCCGGGCCCCTCTGCTCGCGGCTTAGATAACGGAAATTTCTCCATCGTCCGAGCCGTCATCCATGAGCAGCGAAACCATCAGCCAATCGATCTCCATCGTGCATCCCGTCAGCCTCAGCCACGGCAAGAATGCCGAGGTTTGGGACATCGACGGTAAACGCTACATCGATTTCGTCGGCGGCATCGGTGTGTTGAACCTCGGCCATTGCCATCCGCACATTGTCGAGGCAATCCGTGAACAGGCCACCCGGCTGACGCACTACGCATTCAATGCCGCGCCCCACGCGCCCTACATTGAATTGATGGAACGCCTGGCGGCGTTTGTCCCGGTGGATTATCCGGTCAGCGGCATGCTCACCAACAGTGGCGCCGAAGCGGCGGAGAACGCCTTGAAGATCGTACGCGGCGCCACGGGCCGTACCGCCGTAATCGCGTTTGATGGCGCCTTTCACGGCCGCACCCTGGCGACCCTCAACCTCAACGGCAAGGTCGCGCCTTACAAGCAGAAAGTCGGCGTACTGCCCGGGCCGGTGTATCACCTGCCGTACCCCAGCCAGGACAACGGCGTCACCGGCGAAGAAGCCTTGAAGGCCATGGAGCGGCTGTTCAGCGTCGAGATCGACGTGAATGACGTCGCCTGTTTCATTGTCGAACCGGTGCAGGGCGAAGCCGGCTTCCTGGCGATGGACGTGCCCTTCGCCCAGGCCCTGCGGCAGTTCTGTGATGACAAGGGCATTGTGCTGATCATCGATGAAATCCAGTCCGGCTTCGGCCGCACCGGCCAGCGCTTTGCCTTCTCGCGACTGGGCATCGAACCGGACCTGATCCTGCTCGGTAAAAGCATCGCCGGCGGCGTGCCCTTGGGCGCGGTGGTGGGACGCAAGGCGCTGCTGGACAACCTGCCCAAGGGCGGCCTCGGCGGCACCTACTCGGGCAACCCCATCGCCTGCGCCGCCGCCCTGGCGACCCTGGATGAAATGACCGACGCCAACCTGCACGCCTGGGGCTCGCAACAGGAAGAGGCGATCGTCAGCCGCTACCAATCCTGGCGCAACCGTGGGCTGACGCCCTACCTGGGCCGCCTGACCGGCGTCGGCGCGATGCGCGGCATCGAGCTGACCCACGCCGACGGCACCCCGGCCTCG